>NZ_SZVK01000008.1:0-121825 GCF_005280595.1 Escherichia sp. MR
GTGGTGGGTGATGACGGGATCGAACCGCCGACCCCCTCCTTGTAAGGGAGGTGCTCTCCCAGCTGAGCTAATCACCCACTTCTCAATTTCTTGCTACACGGCGGAGACTACATAAAGTAGTTGGTGGGTGATGACGGGATCGAACCGCCGACCCCCTCCTTGTAAGGGAGGTGCTCTCCCAGCTGAGCTAATCACCCCCGCTGTGTGGAGTCGCATTATAGGGAGAGTTGGAAATGAGTCAACGCATTTTCTAAAGAATTTGTTTGTTCGTCGTAAAATTAAGCAGGATGATCGCAAAACAGACCGTGTTGCGCAATTTCTCAACGGAAACAATAATGCATCATGTAGCAACCCGAACTACATTGAGGAATCAGGCTGGAGTGATAGAATATCGCCCACTCAATTTTTCCAGGATTTGCCGGTTGTCGGCATCTTTCTAAACGTAAGGCCATTTCATGAAAATCAAAACTCGCTTCGCGCCAAGCCCAACAGGCTATCTGCACGTTGGCGGCGCGCGTACTGCTCTTTACTCCTGGCTTTTTGCACGTAACCACGGCGGTGAGTTCGTGCTGCGTATTGAAGACACCGATCTTGAGCGTTCTACGCCGGAAGCTATCGAAGCCATTATGGATGGTATGAACTGGCTGAGTCTGGAGTGGGATGAAGGTCCGTACTATCAGACCAAACGTTTTGATCGCTATAACGCAGTTATCGATCAGATGCTGGAAGAGGGCACGGCCTATAAATGCTATTGCTCTAAAGAGCGTCTGGAAGCACTGCGTGAAGAGCAAATGGCGAAAGGTGAGAAGCCGCGTTATGACGGTCGCTGCCGCCACAGCCATGAGCATCATGCTGATGATGAACCATGTGTCGTTCGTTTTGCTAATCCGCAAGAAGGTTCTGTGGTTTTTGACGATCAGATCCGTGGTCCGATCGAGTTCAGCAACCAGGAGCTGGATGATCTGATCATCCGCCGTACCGATGGTTCTCCGACCTATAACTTCTGTGTAGTTGTCGATGACTGGGATATGGAAATCACCCATGTTATCCGTGGTGAAGACCATATCAACAACACGCCGCGCCAGATCAACATTCTTAAAGCCCTGAAAGCACCAGTGCCGGTTTATGCGCACGTTTCTATGATCAACGGCGATGATGGTAAAAAACTGTCCAAACGCCACGGTGCGGTCAGCGTAATGCAGTATCGTGATGACGGCTATCTGCCGGAAGCGTTGCTGAACTATCTGGTGCGTCTGGGCTGGTCCCACGGCGATCAGGAAATCTTCACCCGTGAAGAGATGATCAAATACTTCACCCTGAATGCCGTCAGCAAATCCGCCAGCGCGTTCAATACCGACAAGCTGCTGTGGTTGAACCATCACTACATTAACACGCTGCCGCCGGAGTATGTTGCTACCCATTTACAGTGGCACATCGAGCAGGAAAATATCGATACCCGCAACGGCCCGCAGCTGGCGGATCTGGTTAAACTGCTGGGTGAACGCTGCAAGACGCTGAAAGAGATGGCACAGAGCTGCCGTTACTTCTACGAAGATTTTGCTGAGTTCGATGCCGATGCAGCGAAAAAACATCTGCGCCCGGTAGCACGTCAGCCGCTGGAAGTAGTTCGCGACAAACTGGCCGCGATTACTGACTGGACAGCTGAAAACGTTCACCACGCTATTCAGACGACGGCGGACGAGCTGGAAGTGGGAATGGGTAAAGTTGGTATGCCGCTGCGTGTCGCCGTTACTGGTGCGGGGCAGTCTCCGGCACTGGATGTTACCGTTCACGCGATCGGCAAAGCACGTAGCATCGAGCGCATCAATAAAGCTCTGGCTTTTATTGCTGAACGCGAAAACCAGCAGTAATTAGCGCATAAAAGATAAACGGCAGGAGATAGTATCCTGCCGTTTTTTATTTATGCTGATTCGTCTATGTCGAGACGGGCAAGGAAATTACGAATTCCTTCACGCGATAAAAATTGCGCAACTTTTTCCTGCTCACTGTGAGTCATATTGTCTATTGCGCTGATGATTTGCCGATAAGCCGGAGTGCGCATACCTGGCGCGTATTCAGCAAGGGGTTCTTCGGCCTCAAGAAGCATTGGCGTATTATGGAAGGCAGGCGTGTTTTGAATAAATTCGCAAACGTGTGTGTCCAGTAGAATAAGTCTGGCGCGACCTCCTTTCACTCCGGGAAATTTTTCTGTTTTCCAGCCTTTTTCTCTAATCCAGCGGTTAACGGTTTGTTTAGCCACACCGAGGCATTCCGCCAGTTCTTCGGTGGTCATTTTATTGCGTAATCTTTTCATATTATTTGCTATTGCGAATCCCTAAGCGTTGTAATAACCCGATAATCCCTTCCCGCAGAAGCAATGATGTAAACTGTTTTTGTTCAGCCGGCGTCATCTCTTTCGCCAGCGTAGCTAACAGCACTTCAAGCGGTGCATCGCCAGACAGGGCGGGGATTTCTCCCTGACCCTCCGTGCGTTCTGCATTGCGAATATATTCACGAACCTGTTCATTGACGTGTACCAGTCGAGCCTTGCCCCCCTGGACGCCTGGTTTGGGTGATGTCGTCCAGCCTTCCTTGCGTACCCATTTATTAATGGTCTGGCGGCTATAACCGGTCAGTCTGGCAAGTTCATCTGGCGTCATCCTCTCCTTGAACATAACAATTCCCGGAATAGTTGTGGGTCTATTAAGTGTTCATTTTATAGCATCAATTTACATGAAACCGTGACATGAATAACTACTGAATGCGAGGCGTAATCCAAAAATGTTCATTTGCCTGATTTTTCAGCGATTGAAACAAGGCGCTGCAATTTGCCGTTGACACATTCGGACGGAATTCATATGATGCCGCCCGTCAACTCGACAAGCTTTACGTGACGGGGCTATAGCTCAGCTGGGAGAGCGCTTGCATGGCATGCAAGAGGTCAGCGGTTCGATCCCGCTTAGCTCCACCAAATTTCAAACCCTCGCTGTGAAGCGGGGGTTTTTTGTCTCTGATTTTTGCCGCTTTTGTAATACAGTCTACGTCCGGGTTAGTGCCGCCTGGTGAAAGCATCATTGGATGAAAAATCGGCAACAGGCCGGCCCCTGTTTGCTTCGCGATGCGAATAAACTTATTATTTGTGTGCCTGAAAACCCCGATCAGTGAGAGTAGTCTACTCATGTTTGTGGAGCATAACCTGATAAAAAATATCAAGATATTCACACTGGCGTTTACGCTCACCGTGGTACTTATTCAGCTATCCCGTTTTATTTCGCCACTGGCCGTTATCCATTCCAGCTATATCTTTCTGGCGTGGATGCCACTGTGCGTAATGCTGTCAATATTATTCATCTTTGGCTGGCGTGGTGTTGTTCCTGTTTTATGCGGGATGTTTTGCACTAATCTGTGGAATTTTCATCTCTCATTTTTGCAAACTGCCGTCATGCTCGGCAGCCAGACATTTGTAGTGCTGTGTGCCTGTGCAATATTACGCTGGCAGTTAGGAACGCGTTGGCGTTATGGGTTGACCACCCGATACGTCTGGCAACGTCTCTTCTGGCTTGGTTTAGTGACGCCGATTGGCATCAAAGGCAGCATGTATCTGGTGGGTAGCTTTTTTGATTTCCCGCTAAAGATATCGACATTTTTCGGCGATGCAGATGCTATTTTCACGGTCGTTGATTTGCTTAGCCTTTTCACCGCTGTGCTGATTTACAACATGTTCTTTTACTATCTCACTCGCATGGTTGTAAGTCCCCACTTTGCGCAGATATTGTGGCGCAGGGATATCGCCCCGTCGCTGAACAAAGAGAAACGTGCATTTACTTTAAGCTGGCTGGCAACTCTTAGCGTGTTGCTGCTTCTGATGTGTACGCCTTATGAAAACGATTTTATTGCCGGTTACCTGGTGCCCGTTTTCTTCATCATCTTTACCCTTGGTGTTGGTAAACTTCGTTATCCGTTTTTAAATCTCACCTGGGCTGTTTCGACTCTTTTCCTCCTGAATTACAACCAGAATTTTTTACAAGGGGTCGAAACCGAATATTCGCTGGCATTTATTCTCGCGGTGCTGATTTCCTTTAGCGTTTGCCTGCTTTACATGGTGCGTATTTATCATCGAAGTGAATGGCTTAACCGCCGCTGGCATTTGCAGGCGCTAACCGATCCATTAACGCTATTACCCAACTTTCGTGCACTGGAGCAATCGCAAGAGCAGGAGGCAGGAAAGAGTTTTTGCTGCCTGCGTATTGATAATCTTGAGTTTCTGAGTCGTCATTACGGCCTGGTGATGCGTGTTCATTGTATCCGCTCAATTTACCGTACCTTGCTGCCGTTGATGCAGGAAAACGAAAAGTTGTATCAACTGCCGGGCAGTGAATTGCTGTTGGTACTGACCGGGCCGGAAACGGAAGGTCGACTACAGCATATGGTTAACATCCTCAATAGTCGGCAGATTCACTGGAACAACACCGGCCTGGATATGGGCTATGGTGCCGCCTGGGGGCGTTTTGATGGCAATCAGGAAACCCTGCAGCCCATGCTGGGGCAGTTAAGCTGGCTGGCGGAACAATCCTGCGTTCATCATCATGTGTTGGCGTTGGATAATCGAGAGGAAATAGCGTCCGGGCAGACCACCAAACAGGTACTGTTGCTGAACACCATTCGTAAGGCGTTAGATAATGGTGACTTGCTCCTCTACGCTCAGCCCATTCGAAACAAAGAGGGGCAGGGCTATGATGAGATCCTGGCGCGTCTGAAATATGACGACGGCATTATGACGCCGGATAAATTTCTGCCGCTTATCGCCCAGTTTAACCTTAGCGCGCGTTTCGATTTGCAGGTGCTGGAATCTCTGTTGAAGTGGTTAGCAACTCACCCTTCCAACAATAAAGGTCCGCGCTTTTCAGTCAATTTAATGCCGCTCACTCTGCTGCAAAAAAATATCGCCGGGCGGATTATTCGTCTGTTTAAGCGTTATCACATCTCCCCGGAGACAGTCATTCTTGAGATCACCGAGGAGCAGGCGTTTTCAAATGCAGAAAGCAGCATGTACAACATCGAGCAACTGCATAAATTTGGCTTCCGTATTGCGATTGATGATTTTGGCACTGGTTATGCCAACTACGAGCGATTAAAACGTTTGCAGGCCGATATCATCAAGATTGATGGCGTCTTTGTGAAAGATATAGTGACTAATACGCTGGATGCGATGATTGTGCGGTCAATTACCGACCTGGCGAAAGCGAAGTCGTTAAGCGTGGTAGCGGAGTTTGTCGAAACGCAACAGCAGCAGGCGTTATTGCATAAACTTGGGGTGCAATATCTGCAAGGGTATTTGATTGGTCGCCCTCAGCCATTAGTTGATTAACAGACGTAAAAAAGCCGGGGAATTATCCCCGGCTTTTTTAATGAATGTATTGGACTTACAGCACCAGTGCTGCGATTGACGCAGAAAGCACACTCACCAGCGTAGAGCCGTAAACCAGTTTCAGACCGAAGCGAGAAACGACGTTACCTTGCTCTTCGTTCAGGCCTTTAACCGCGCCCGCGATAATCCCGATAGAAGAGAAGTTAGCAAAGGATACCAGGAATACAGAGATGATGCCTTCTGCACGCGGAGAAAGCGTGGAAGCAATTTTCTGCAGATCCATCATCGCAACGAACTCGTTGGAAACCAGTTTGGTCGCCATGATACTGCCCACTTGCAGTGCTTCACTGGAAGGAACACCCATCACCCATGCAATCGGATAGAAGATGTAGCCCAGGATGCCCTGGAAGGAGATGCTGTAGCCAAACCAACCAGTCACGGTGGCAAACAGTGCGTTCAGTGCGGCGATCAGGGCGATAAAGCCGATCAGCATCGCTGCAACGATAATGGCGACTTTGAAACCTGCCAGAATGTATTCACCCAGCATTTCGAAGAAGCTCTGACCTTCGTGCAGGTTGGACATCTGAATGTTTTCTTCGCTGGCATCAACGCGGTAAGGGTTGATCAGCGACAGTACGATAAAGGTGCTGAACATGTTCAGTACCAGTGCAGCAACGACGTATTTCGGCTCCAGCATCGTCATGTATGCGCCAACGATGGACATCGACACGGTGGACATCGCCGTTGCTGCCATGGTGTACATACGGTTACGGGAGATTTTGCCGAGGATATCTTTATAGGCGATAAAGTTCTCGGATTGTCCCAAAATCAGGGAGCTTACGGCGTTAAAGGATTCCAGTTTGCCCATGCCATTGACTTTGGAAAGCAGGAAACCAATCGCGCGAATAATCACCGGCAACACGCGAATGTGCTGGAGAATACCGATCAACGCAGAAATAAAGACGATAGGGCACAGCACTTTCAGGAAGAAGAACGCCAGGCCTTGATCATTCATGCTACCAAAGACGAAGTTAGTACCTTCGTTGGCAAATCCGAGCAGTTTTTCGAACATTTCGGAGAAGCCTTTCACGAAGCCCAGACCAACGTCAGAGTTCAGGAAGAACCACGCCAGTAATACTTCGATAACAAGCAGTTGAATAATATAACGGATACGAATTTTTTTGCGGTCGCTGCTTGCCAGCAATGCGAGAATCGCAACAACGGCTAGTGCCAGTACAAAATGAAGGACGCGGTCCATATTTGCTCCAAATATGAGGCAGGTTAAATTTCCGTGCACATTCTATGCAACATGATTCAGGAAAACGAGATCTGACACACACTATAATGACGTCCTGTGACAAGCTTCAAAAATAGTGAGCTGTCCTACATTTCTGCTATGTTGTGTATGGAAGCGGAAAGTTATGTAAATGTGCTAACATTAAACATAAAAATAACATTCAAACCATCAATCTTTTCGTAGTCATAATTCTGGTCTATCAGAGAAATCATCACAACCCATTTAAATGAATTTGATAATCATTATCGTTTGGCATAGCATGAAACATAGCAAAGGCTATGTTTTAGAGGCACAACAAGATGACGAACTATCGCGTTGAGAGTAGCAGCGGACGGGCGGCGCGCAAGATGAGGCTCGCATTAATGGGACCTGCGTTCATTGCGGCGATTGGTTATATCGATCCTGGTAACTTTGCGACCAATATTCAGGCGGGTGCCAGCTTCGGCTATCAGCTATTGTGGGTTGTTGTCTGGGCTAATCTGATGGCGATGTTGATTCAGATCCTCTCGGCCAAACTGGGGATTGCCACCGGTAAAAATCTGGCGGAACAAATTCGCGATCACTACCCGCGTCCGGTCGTCTGGTTCTATTGGGTTCAGGCAGAAATTATTGCGATGGCTACCGACCTGGCGGAATTTATTGGTGCGGCTATCGGTTTCAAACTGATTCTTGGGGTTTCGTTGTTGCAAGGCGCCGTACTGACGGGTATCGCAACCTTCCTGATTTTAATGCTGCAACGTCGCGGGCAAAAACCGTTGGAGAAAGTGATTGGCGGGCTACTGCTGTTTGTCGCAGCGGCTTACATTGTTGAGCTGATCTTCTCCCAGCCTAACTTGGTGCAGTTGAGTAAAGGGATGGTGATCCCGAGTTTACCGACCTCAGAGGCGGTCTTCCTGGCTGCGGGTGTGCTGGGTGCGACAATTATGCCGCATGTGATTTATTTGCACTCTTCGCTGACCCAGCATCTGCATGGTGGGTCACGCCAGCAACGTTATTCAGCCACCAAATGGGATGTCGCGATTGCCATGACTATTGCTGGTTTTGTCAATCTGGCGATGATGGCAACGGCTGCTGCCGCGTTCCACTTTTCCGGCCATACTGGTGTCGCCGATCTTGACGAAGCCTACCTGACGCTGCAACCGCTGTTAAGCAATGCTGCAGCGACGGTCTTTGGTTTAAGCCTGGTGGCAGCAGGGCTTTCTTCAACGGTGGTGGGTACGCTGGCGGGGCAGGTGGTGATGCAGGGCTTTATTCGTTTCCATATCCCGCTGTGGGTGCGCCGGACAGTGACCATGTTACCGTCATTTATTGTCATCCTGATGGGATTAGATCCGACACGAATTCTGGTCATGAGTCAGGTGCTGCTAAGTTTTGGTATCGCCCTGGCGCTGGTTCCACTGTTGATTTTCACCAGCGACAGTAAGTTGATGGGCGATTTGGTGAACAGCAAACGCGTAAAACAGGCTGGCTGGGTGATTGTGGTATTGGTAGTGGC
This sequence comes from Escherichia sp. MR, assembly GCF_005280595.1. Lineage (NCBI taxonomy): Bacteria > Pseudomonadati > Pseudomonadota > Gammaproteobacteria > Enterobacterales > Enterobacteriaceae > Escherichia > Escherichia sp. MR. Next base: position 8,161 of record NZ_SZVK01000008.1, read on the forward strand.
GCTGAATATCTGGCTGTTGGTGGGAACGGCGCTGGGGTTGTAGTTCAACTGGCGTCGTACCAGGCATCACTGGCGGATGCGGCGTAAACGCCTTATCCGCCCTACGCGTTCAATGGAGTGGGGCTGTAGGCCTGATAAGACGCGCGGGCGTCGCATCAGGCATCGTGCTCCATTGGTGGATGTGTTTAATGACGATGTCCGTGTCCACGACCTTTCCCGCGATGATCATCACGGTCGCGCCAGCCTTCACGATAGCCACGCTCATACGCTTTACGCTTATCCCAGCCACGGTGGTAGCCATTATCGTGACGCCACCAGCGGTTTTTACGCCATTCGTAATTACGATGCCAGTAATCACGGTCGCGCCAATGACCACCGTCCCAGTAATTACCATAATGATCGCGATCGCCAATTTGTAATTTGATTGATGGCAGTAGGGTAATTTCACCTGCGTTTGCCGCAAGCGGGGTAAAAGCCATCAGGGCGGCCGCCAGAAACAGTGACCTGAACATTGTTATTCTCCTTCACGATCGAAGCCGTCAGCGGCCTGTTAACGCAATATTACGGGGAGGTAAAGCCCCGTTTCATCGCCATAACTCTTAAATCATGATGGAGAGCATTTTTTGCTAAAGATTATCGTGGGGTGGTTGCTGCTTCGGGCGATTCACAATCATCATCGGTTTGCCAGCCAGCAATAGCCATGCCGGAAGCATAACGATACAAAGTAGCGGTAGCAGATTGGTATCAGGTACAACGACTGCCGCCATAAACAGGCTTAACCAGCCATCGCGCGTTACCACCAGTACCATACCGAGAATAGCGCAGGAGACAGTAATTGCCGCCGGGACTGCGGGAACGTGTTCATGTAGCATCAAACCTAACGCCACGCCAACAAACACTGCCGGGAAGATTCGCCCGCCACGAAACCCGCTGGCGGCGGCAATGACCAGAGCGGCGAGCTTAATCACTGCCAGTAAAAAGTAATCACTGGTGCTGAAAGCCTGATTCATCACCATTTGCTGCATCTCATCCAGCCCTTTAAACAGTGAAACCGGCCCACCAATAACGCCCAAAATACCGAGAATAAACCCGCCAACCCCGAGCATAAGCACAGGGTTTTTAATCTGATGCATCATTGCGTGCAACCGTGGCAGACACCATACGGCGACCATCCCCGCAGCGATGGCAATCGCCGCTACAATCGCACCGCTGATAATGTCTGCCATCTGCATCTGTCCGTAATGCGCAATGGGCAGCGAAAAATGGGGGTGGAAAAATAGACTTGTCGTCAGCGCACCAGCCGCCGCTGCCATTAACGGCGCAAAGAGTCGATCCCATAGCGGCACTTCATTACTGCCATTTAAGGTTTGCGAAAATATCAACGCCGCCGCAACAGGTGTACCAAATAGCGCACCGATAGTTCCGGCTGAGGCTAAAATAGTCCATTCCATCCGGTTAACTCGAGGTAACAGGCGAGCGCCTATCGTTACCGCGAGGGCGATATTAACAGTCATAATCGGATGTTCCGGCCCCAGGCTGACGCCACCGGCAAGACCGAGAATTAATGCTACGATAAGCCCTGGTAGCGCAGAAGGGGGGACTGGCGCGCCGATCAGCGGTTCACTGGCGGGATCTGGTCCGGCATGACCCTGGCTGAAACGGATAACCAGTCCCACTGCGATCCCCGTCAGCGTTAATATTCCGATGATCCACAGCGGTGAATCCTGGGCTATCCCCAGACTTCCCGGCAGTCGTTGCCAGAGTAAATTCTGTAATACCGAGGCGATTTTCATCACCACAATCAGAATAAGACTGGACGCAATCCCAATTGCCAGGGCGGGAAGCGATAATAACAACATGGTTCTGGCTCGCGAATGGAGCATGTTCTATTCCTTATTGCGGGGTCAGATACTTAGTTTGCCCAGCTTGCATAAAGGCATCGCTGCAATTGGTGCTGAAACGATAAAGTAATAGTGTGACCCAGATCGATATTTACAGGGAGCCCGCCTTTCCGGCGTTGTTGTTAGGCTCCCAGGTATTTACAGTGTGAGAAAGAATTATTTTGACTTTAGCGGAGCAGTAGAAGAATGACAAAGTATGCATTAGTCGGTGATGTGGGCGGCACCAACGCACGTCTTGCTCTGTGTGATATTACCAGTGGTGAAATCTCGCAGGCTAAAACCTATTCTGGGCTTGATTATCCCAGCCTGGAAGCGGTTATCCGCGTTTATCTCGAAGAACATAAGGTCGAGGTGAAAGACGGTTGTATTGCCATCGCTTGCCCAATTACCGGTGACTGGGTGGCAATGACCAACCATACCTGGGCGTTCTCAATTGCCGAAATGAAAAAGAATCTCGGTTTTAGCCATCTGGAAATTATTAACGATTTTACCGCTGTATCGATGGCGATCCCGATGCTGAAAAAAGAGCATCTGATCCAGTTTGGCGGTAAGGAACCAGTTGAAGGTAAACCTATCGCGGTTTACGGTGCCGGAACGGGGCTAGGCGTGGCGCATCTGGTTCATGTTGATAAACGCTGGGTAAGCCTGCCAGGCGAAGGCGGTCACGTTGATTTTGCGCCAAACAGCGAAGAAGAGGCCATTATTCTCGAAATACTGCGTGCTGAAATAGGCCATGTCTCTGCTGAACGCGTGCTCTCTGGGCCAGGGCTGGTGAATTTGTACCGCGCGATTGTGAAAGCAGATAACCGTCTGCCAGAAAATCTCAAGCCAAAAGATATTACCGAACGCGCGCTGGCCGACAGTTGCACCGATTGCCGCCGCGCGTTGTCGCTATTTTGCGTGATTATGGGTCGTTTTGGCGGCAATCTGGCGCTCAATCTCGGCACATTTGGCGGCGTGTTTATTGCGGGCGGTATCGTGCCGCGTTTCCTTGAATTCTTCAAAGCCTCTGGTTTCCGTGCCGCTTTTGAAGACAAAGGCCGCTTTAAAGAATATGTCCATGATATTCCGGCTTATCTTATCGTCCATGACAATCCGGGTCTTCTCGGCTCAGGTGCACATTTACGCCAGACCTTAGGGTACGTCCTGTAAATCCTTCCTGCCATATCGGGAGATAATCCTCCCGATAATCTTTTAAATCATACGGTTAGTTCAATTTTTCTTTGTGTTTCATCACAAGGCCGACCTGCGTCACACTTCCGCACTACGGGATTAATTCTCCAGTAAATGCATTATTTGTCTGGTAACGGCAATTTGTTTTGCACGTTCATAATTTCACTCGTTAACTATCACTGAACGAGGAATTAACGATGAGTAAGAAACTGATTGCCTTATGTGCCTGCCCAATGGGCCTGGCTCACACCTTTATGGCCGCTCAGGCGCTGGAAGAAGCGGCGGTAGAAGCCGGTTATGAAGTGAAAATTGAAACCCAGGGCGCGGACGGTATCCAGAATCGCCTGACGGCGCAGGATATCGCCGAAGCGACCATCATCATCCACTCAGTGGCAGTTACCCCGGAAGATAACGAACGTTTCGAATCACGCGACGTTTATGAAATCACTTTGCAGGACGCAATTAAAAACGCTGCGGGCATCATCAAAGAAATCGAAGAGATGATTGCCGCTGAACAACCGTAATTTTCGACAGGGATAATTGTTATGGCCATTAAAAAACGCAGTGCAACCGTTGTGCCTGGCGCATCCGGTGCGGCAGCGGCAATTAAGAATCCGCAGGCCTCTAAAAGCAGCTTCTGGGGTGAACTTCCGCAGCATGTGATGTCAGGGATTTCACGCATGGTGCCGACCTTAATTATGGGCGGCTTGATCCTCGCTTTCAGCCAGCTGATTGCTTATAGCTGGCTAAAAATTCCCGCTGACATTGGCATTATGGATGCACTTAATAGCGGGAAATTTTCCGGTTTCGACCTCTCCTTACTGAAATTTGCCTGGCTGTCGCAGTCCTTTGGCGGCGTGTTGTTTGGTTTTGCCATTCCGATGTTTGCTGCTTTTGTGGCGAACTCCATTGGCGGCAAACTGGCGTTCCCGGCTGGGTTTATCGGCGGGTTAATGTCTACCCAGCCAACGCAACTGCTGAACTTTGATCCCAGTACCATGCAGTGGGCGACCTCTTCACCGGTGCCGTCTACCTTCATTGGTGCGCTGATCATTTCTATCGTTGCAGGTTACCTTGTGAAGTGGATGAACCAGAAAATCCAGTTACCGGATTTCCTGTTAGCGTTCAAAACCACATTTTTGCTACCGATTCTTTCCGCCATTTTTGTCATGCTGGCGATGTATTACGTCATCACCCCATTTGGCGGTTGGATCAACGGCGGTATCCGTACCGTGCTGACTGCCGCAGGTGAGAAGGGTGCGCTGATGTATGCGATGGGTATCGCAGCAGCGACCGCAATCGACCTCGGTGGCCCAATCAACAAAGCAGCAGGTTTCGTTGCTTTCAGCTTTACCACTGACCACGTATTACCGGTTACCGCGCGTTCTATCGCAATCGTCATTCCGCCGATTGGTCTGGGTCTGGCGACTATTATCGACCGTCGTTTAACCGGCAAACGCCTGTTTAACGCCCAGCTTTATCCGCAGGGTAAAACCGCCATGTTCCTGGCGTTTATGGGGATCAGTGAAGGTGCGATTCCGTTTGCGCTGGAAAGCCCCATCACCGCAATTCCGTCCTATATGGTCGGTGCGGTTGTCGGCTCCACCGCCGCTGTCTGGCTGGGCGCAGTGCAATGGTTCCCGGAATCAGCAATCTGGGCGTGGCCGCTGGTGACTAATCTGGGCGTTTACATGGCGGGGATCGCGCTGGGGGCAATCATTACCGCGCTGATGGTGGTGTTCCTGCGTTTGATGATGTTCCGCAAAGGCAAATTGTTAATCGATAGCCTGTAAGAAGGACAATCCTAATGACATTACTCGCTTCGCTGCGCGACTGGCTTAAGGCGCAACAGCTGGATGCGGTGCTTCTCTCCTCACGGCAGAACAAACAGCCCCATCTGGGGATTTCCACCGGGTCAGGCTATGTGGTGATTAGTCGTGAGAGCGCGCACATTCTGGTGGATTCGCGCTATTACGTGGAGGTGGAAGCTCGTGCGCAAGGCTACCAGCTACATTTGCTTGACGCGATGCACACGCTGGCAACCATCGTCAATCAAATCATTGCCGATGAGCAGCTGCAAACGCTCGGTTTTGAAGGCCAGCAGGTGAGTTGGGAAACTGCGCACCGCTGGCAGGCTGAACTTAATGCAAAGCTGGTCAGCGCCACGCCGGATGTGCTGCGGCAAATCAAAACGCCAGAGGAGGTGGAAAAAATCCGTCTCGCCTGTGGGATTGCCAATCGTGGTGCAGAGCATATTCGCCGCTTTATTCAGGCGGGGATGAGCGAGCGCGAGATTGCCGCTGAACTGGAGTGGTTTATGCGCCAGCAGGGAGCAGAAAAAGCCTCCTTTGACACCATTGTTGCCAGTGGCTGGCGTGGGGCGCTGCCGCACGGCAAGGCCAGCGACAAAGTGGTTGTAGCGGGCGAGTTTGTCACACTCGATTTCGGTGCGCTGTATCAGGGCTACTGCTCTGATATGACGCGCACCTTTCTGGTTCATGGCGAAGGGGTGAGCGCCGAATCTCACCCGCTGTTTAACGTGTATCAGATTGTCCTGCAAGCGCAACTGGCGGCAATCTCCGCGATTCTCCCCGGCGTGCGTTGCCAGCAGGTTGACGACGCCGCCCGTCGGGTCATTACAGAAGCCGGTTATGGAGAGTATTTCGGCCATAACACCGGTCATGCAATCGGCATTGACGTACATGAAGATCCGCGTTTTTCACCACGTGATACCACGATGCTCCAGCCAGGCATGTTACTGACCGTAGAGCCGGGGATTTATTTGCCAGGGCAAGGGGGCGTGCGCATCGAAGATGTCGTGCTGGTTACCCCGCAAGGCGCAGAAGTGCTCTACGCCATGCCGAAAACAGTGTTGCTCACGGGAGAGGCATAATGGATTTATCGCTATTAAAAGCGTTGAGCGAGGCCGATGCGATCGCCTCCTCGGAACAGGAAGTCCGGCAGATCCTGCTGGATGAAGCGGATCGACTGCAAAAAGAAGTGCGATTTGACGGTCTGGGATCGGTGCTGATCCGCCTCAATGAATCGATGGGGCCGAAGGTGATGATCTGCGCACATATGGATGAAGTGGGTTTTATAGTGCGTAGCATCTCCCGCGAAGGCGCGATCGATGTGCTGCCGGTTGGCAACGTGCGCATGGCTGCCCGTCAGCTTCAGCCGGTGCGGATCACTACCCGTGAAGAGTGCAAAATTCCCGGCCTGCTCGACGGCGAGCGGCAGGGAAATGAGGTTAGCGTAATGCGCGTGGACATTGGCGCGCGCTCGTATGATGAAGTGATACAGGCGGGAATTCGTCCAGGCGATCGCGTCACGTTTGATACCGCTTTTCAGGTTCTCCCTCACCAGAGGGTGATGGGGAAAGCCTTTGATGACCGCCTCGGTTGCTATCTGCTGGTGACGTTACTGCGCGAACTACACAGCGCCGAGTTGCCTGCGGAAGTGTGGCTGGTGGCAAGTTCCAGCGAAGAGGTGGGATTACGCGGTGGGCAAACCGCCACCCGCGCGGTGTCGCCGGACGTCGCCATTGTGCTTGATACCGCCTGCTGGGCGAAAAACTTTGATTATGGCGCGGCGAACCATCGCCAGATTGGTAACGGTCCGATGCTGGTGTTAAGCGATAAATCGCTGATTGCGCCGCCAAAACTCACAGCCTGGATCGAAACCGTGGCGGCAGAAATTGGTGTTCCGTTGCAGGCCGATATGTTCAGCAACGGCGGTACGGACGGCGGAGCGGTGCATTTAACCGGTACTGGCGTACCCACAGTGGTGATGGGGCCTGCCACCCGGCACGGACATTGCGCCGCATCGATTGCCGATTGCCGCGACATTTTGCAGATGCAGCAACTTTTATCTGCCCTTATTCAACGTCTTACCCGTGAGACGGTTGTTCAACTGACGGATTTCAGATGATCTCCCGATTAACCCGGAGCGGTTATGTTATCGATTCAATTTCTCTGTCCTTTGCCTAACGGACTTCATGCCCGTCCGGCGTGGGAACTTAAAGAACAGTGCAGTCAGTGGCAAAGTGAAGTGATCTTCATCAACCATCGCCAGAACGCCAAGGCCGATGCCAAAAGTTCACTGGCGCTGATTGGCACCGGCACTTTATTTAATGACAGTTGCAGCCTGAACATTAGCGGTAGCGATGAAGAACAGGCACGGCGCGTACTGGAAGAGTACATCCAGGTGCGCTTTATCGACAGCGACAGCATCCAACCGACACAAGCAGAACTGACGGCGCATCCGCTGCCACGTTCATTAAGTCGCCTTAACCCTGATTTGCTGTACGGTAACGTGCTGGCGAGCGGCGTCGGTGTTGGTACGTTAACGTTGTTGCAGAGCGACAGCCTCGACAGTTATCGGGCGATCCCTGCCAGTGTGCAAGACACCACCCGGCTGGAACACAGCCTGGCAACGCTTGCCGAACAACTGAACCAGCAGCTGCGCGAGCGTGACGGCGAAAGTAAAACCATTCTTAGCGCCCATTTGTCGCTGATTCAGGATGAAGAGTTTGCGGGGAATATCCGTCGTCTGATGGCAGAACAACATCAGGGACTGGGGGCGGCAATCATCAGCAATATGGAGCAGGTTTGCGACAAACTTTCTGCCTCTGCCAGCGATTATCTGCGCGAGCGAGTTAGTGATATTCGTGATATCAGCGAACAGTTGCTGCATATCACCTGGCCGGAACTGAAGCCGCGCAATAATCTGCTGCTTGAAAAATCGACCATTCTGGTCGCCGAAGATTTAACTCCAAGCCAGTTTTTGAGTCTCGATTTAAAAAATCTCGCAGGCATGATTCTGGAGAAAACCGGACGCACATCGCATACCCTGATTCTGGCGCGAGCTTCGGCGATCCCGGTACTGAGCGGCTTGCCGCTGGATGCGATAGCCCGTTATGCCGGGCAACCGGCGGTGCTTGACGCCCAGTGTGGCGTGCTGGCGATTAATCCTGATGACGCGGTGAGCGGTTATTACCAGGTTGCGCAGACGCTGGCGGACAAACGCCAAAAACAACAGGCGCAGGCCGCCGCGCAACTGGCCTATTCCCGTGATAACAAGCGAATTGATATCGCCGCGAATATTGGCACCGCTCTGGAAGCTCCTGGTGCGTTTGCCAATGGCGCGGAAGGCGTCGGGCTGTTCCGCACCGAAATGCTGTATATGGATCGCGATAGCGCACCGGACGAGCAGGAACAGTTTGAAGCCTACCAGCAGGTGTTACTGGCGGCGGGCGACAAGCCAATTATTTTCCGCACGATGGACATCGGCGGCGATAAAAGCATTCCTTATCTGAATATTCCCCAGGAAGAGAACCCGTTCCTCGGCTATCGCGCGGTACGTATTTACCCGGAATTTGCTGGCCTGTTCCGTACCCAGCTACGGGCCATTTTGCGTGCTGCCAGTTACGGTAACGCTCAGTTGATGATTCCGATGGTTCACAGCCTCGATCAGATCTTATGGGTGAAGAGCGAGATCCAGAAAGCGATCCTTGAGCTTAAGCGCGACGGCCTGCGTCATGCAGAGACGATTACGCTTGGGATCATGGTGGAAGTGCCGTCGGTTTGCTACATCATCGACCACTTCTGCGATGAGGTCGATTTCTTTAGTATCGGCTCGAACGATATGATCCAGTATCTGTATGCGGTCGATCGTAATAACCCGCGCGTATCGCCGCTGTATAACCCGATTACGCCATCTTTCCTGCGCATGTTGCAGCAGATAGTTACCACTGCGCATCAGCGGGGAAAATGGGTCGGCATTTGCGGTGAGCTGGGTGGTGAAAGCCGTTATCTGCCGCTACTGCTTGGGCTGGGCCTGGATGAGCTAAGTATGAGTAGCCCGCGCATTCCGGCGGTGAAAAGCCAGTTGCGTCAACTGGATAGCGAGGCGTGTCGGGAACTTGCGCGTCAGGCTTGCGAGTGCCGCAGTGCGCAGGAAATTGAAGCGTTACTCACCGCCTTTACGCCGGAAGAAGACGTTCGCCCATTGCTGGCGCTGGAGAATATCTTTGTTGATCAGGCTTTTAGTAATAAAGAGCAGGCGATTCAGTTTCTGTGCGGCAACCTTGGCGTCAACGGGCGCACTGAGCATCCGTTCGAGCTGGAAGAAGATGTCTGGCAGCGGGAAGAAATTGTGACTACTGGCGTTGGTTTTGGCGTGGCGATCCCGCACACTAAATCTCAGTGGATCCGCCATTCCAGTATCAGCATTGCCCGGCTGGTGAAAACGGTTGACTGGCAGTCAGAAATGGGCGAAGTCGAGCTGGTGATCATGCTGACGCTGGGCGCTAGCGAAGGGATGAACCATGTGAAGGTCTTCTCGCAGCTGGCGCGCAAACTGGTGAATAAAAACTTCCGCCAGTCGCTGTTCGCCGCGCAAGACGCACAAAGCATCCTGACGCTGCTGGAAACGGAATTAACCTTCTGACGTTAGCCCTGAAAACGGGCGCTGTACTCTCCCGGCGTCAGGCCAAACTGACGCCGGAAGACGCGACAAAAATAGTCGCTATCCGGAAAGCCGCAACGCTGCGCCACTTCATGAATCGACAGATGATATTTCTGCAAAATCATCCTCGCCTTCGCCATTCGCACCCAACGCACATATTCGATAAAACGCATCGTCCCATGCTGCGCAAACAGTTTTGACAAATGATTGGGCGTGATATTAAAAAACAGCGCCACGCTCTCGCGGGTGAGCGGCTGGGCGTAGTTATCCTGAACCCAGTTACAAATGCTGTGATAGAGAAAATCGCCGCGAGGTTGCGAATTGCCCGGCGGCATATTCACAACGTTGCGGCAAAGATGCAGCAAACTTAACACCAGTGGCTGAATGATATTCTGCTCCAGCGGCGAACGGCTGAGATGGGTGAGGGCGGTGAGCATTGCTTCACCTTCACCGCGTTGCAGACTGGGAAGCTGGATCCGGCGAACCGGATGCAACAATGACGTGCTGCGGCTATCGTAAAACGATAACCCAAGCCAGGTCGGTGCGAACACCAGGCTTAAGAGCATCACCGGTTTGTTGCTGACCGGTAAATTAGCCGCGCGCGCCGGAATAAACAGCATTTCCCCTTCCACCATACGCTGCTGCTTTGCTTCCAGCAGATTGCCGTATTCGCCGCGCAGCACGATATCCAGACGGGGAAAGTCAATACATAAACTACCCACCGGCAACGAGGCAGGCTGGCTGGCAAACCAGACGCGCCCAAGTAGTTGCGGGTTAAGCACCAGGCCGCTGAACAGATCGGCGAAAAATTGTTGATCGGCGGGCAAGCCTGTTGCTTTCATGAATATTCCTGATTACAGATGCATTAACTGCCTGAATTCTTTAACTTTGCTGCGGCTGACTGGCACTTCAAAATCCAGATCTTTTAGCCGCAGAATATAAGTGTTATTAAACCACGGTTCGATTTCGCGGATTTTGTTCAGATTGACACAAAACGAGCGATGGCAGCGGAAAAAATGCGATGGAGGCAGCTTGCTGCAAAATTCGGTAATGTTCATCGGCATTACGTAGGATTCACGCCGCGTATAAACAAAGGTCATTTTCTCGTGCGCTTCGGCGTAATAGATATCGTTAATTGGCGTGACGATTATTCGCTCATCTTTCACCAGATTAATGGTGTCATTCTCACGCGTTACCGTCGCGGCAGGCGTACTGCTGGTCTGCTGTTGTTGCCAGGCCGCTTCCAGTTTTTGCAGCATCCCGGTAATGCGTGACTCCTGATACGGTTTGAGAATGTAGTCAAACGCCTCCAGTTCAAACGCTTCTACCGCATGTTCTTTCCACGCAGTGATGAACACAATAAATGGTTTATGGGCGAATTGGCTGATGTTTTGCGCCAGCAACACGCCATCCAGCGACGGAATATTGATATCCAGAAAAATGGCGTCGACGCGGTTATGCTGCAAAAACTTCAACACGTCCAGACCGTCGTCAAAGGTGCCGACAATCTCCATCTGGCTGTGCTCTTTAATTAGCCAGCTCAGTTCCTGTTGTGCCAGGAATTCGTCTTCAACAATGATGACTTTCACAATATCACTCCGGCTCAAAGCAATAACGTAGCCTGTGAGGCGACAGGGGTGCGTTGGTTAGGAATGTAAAACGCGATTTCCGTCCCAGGCTCCAGACGACGAATATGCAGCCCCTCACCATATAACAACTTCACGCGATGATGCACATTCAGCAGGCCAATTTTATTGCCCGGCATTTCGTTCGCTTCGACCCGCTCAATCACTTTCGGATCGATGCCGTGCCCGGTATCTCTCACCGCAATACGAACCCGATTACCGCACTCTGCAACGCTGATGGTGACAACACCTTTTCCCTTACAAGGTTGAATACCGTGGACAATGGCGTTCTCCACCAACGGCTGGATCAGCAGGCTGGGAATGCAGCAATTCACCTCTTCATCAATATCATAGATAACCGTCAGCTTGTCGCCAAAGCGGGCCTGCTCAATGGCAATATAGTCTTTAATTTGATACAGCTCTTTTTTGATATCGATTTGCTCATCGTCTTTTAATTCAATGTTATAGCGCAGATAACGCGACAGATTAAAGATCAGCTGGCGAGCGGTATCCGGATTCAGGCGAATTGATGAGGAGATTGCGTTCAGAGCGTTAAACAGGAAATGGGGATTAATTTTGCTTTGCAGGGCGCGAAGCTCTGCCTTATTTGCCATTTCACGTAGCTGCTCGGCACGCGAAACCTCCAGTTGCGTGGAGATGATTTGCGACAGACCGACCGCCATTTCCTGCAATGACGAGGTGATCTGATGCGCGTGGCAGTAGTAGATTTTCAGCGTCCCGGTCACGACACCTTTCTCCCAAAGCGGGATCACCAGCATCGAGTGGATTTCCGGCGTGCGATGGGCTTCATCATTGTTTTTAATGATGATTTTACCGTAATTCATCGCCTGCCGTGTGGTTGGGCTAATAAAGTCATCACCATTCTGATAGTTATGTTCACCCACGCCAACATACGCCAGCACATGATCGGTATTGGTGATTGCTACCGCATCGGCGTGAATATCATCGCGGATAATTTCGCAGACTTTACGTAATGATTCGCTATTGACATGGCGAAACAGCGGCAGCGTTTTGTTGGCGATATCCAGCGCCAGCTTGGCCTGCCGCGCGGCGCTGGCCTCCTTTTCGCCCTCAACGCTTTGCACCAGCAGCACAATAAAGCCGATACAGACGCTGCCAAGGATCATCGGGATACCGATTTTAGAGACGATATCGATCCCCAGTTCGGTGGTCGGCGCCCAGACAATCACCAGAATCATGGTCAACGTTTCACACAACATACCGCCGAGAATACCGACACGCCAACGCTGCGCTTTGGGGATTTTTAGGTTGATCCAGCCCGATATACATCCCGCCAGAATACTGGTGATAAAGCAGGGAATCGCCGTCACGCCACCAATATCAATAAGATAGCGGTGAATCCCGGCTATCACGCCGGTAATGATCCCCACCCACGGACCAAATAAAATCCCGCCTGACATCACCGCAATAATACGCACGTTAACCAGTGAGCCTTCCACCGGCACGCCGGACCAGGTGCTGAACAGGGCGAACAGCGAGAAAATGGCGGTAACTGCGAGCAGCTCTTTCGGTGAGTGCGCCGACTTGTGCAACAACTCGCGAAACAGGCGGATACGAATAAGGAAGAACAGGCAGATAAGCATTAACGCTGCCCGATCGAAGACCGCCAGCAGCATGTTGAATATTTCGTGCACGGGTAACTCTGGATAAGGATTAAACCTCTATGATAGGTAACCTGAAGGCTGATGACCAGCAGGCCGTTTTTGAGGAAAAACCACAGTTTTAAAAGGGGATTATCAGGTAAATGGTGTATTGGCAATGCATCTCTTATTAATACACACTCAGAAGGTAAATTTATTGAAATTATAATGTTAATTAATGTGGGTTTTATTTTCTTAAAAGAAAGTAAGGATTTCCCGTTTTATTACAGATGTTCCTCTTTTTTTGGTAGAAAAAAATTTTTGCTAAAACGCTCGACAGACAGAAATTAATCAGGCTATTTTCAAAACAGCCACCATCGTGGCAGCGTCGCTCGGACGGTCCGGGCGCTAACGTTTATCTGAGGAAATTATGGCTGACACTCGCCCTGAACGTCGCTTTACGCGTATTGATCGTCTCCCGCCCTACGTTTTTAACATTACCGCTGAACTGAAAATGGCTGCGCGTCGGCGCGGCGAAGATATTATCGATTTCAGTATGGGCAATCCGGACGGCGCGACCCCGCCGCATATCGTCGAAAAACTCTGTACCGTGGCGCAGCGCCCGGACACACACGGCTATTCCACTTCACGCGGCATTCCGCGCTTACGTCGCGCCATTTCCCGCTGGTATCAGGATCGCTACGATGTCGAGATTGATCCGGAATCAGAAGCCATCGTCACCATTGGCTCGAAAGAGGGGCTGGCGCATCTGATGCTGGCGACGCTGGATCACGGCGACACGGTGCTGGTGCCGAATCCAAGTTATCCGATTCATATCTACGGCGCTGTGATTGCCGGTGCGCAGGTACGTTCAGTGCCGCTGGTGGAGGGTGTCGATTTCTTCAATGAACTGGAACGCGCTATTCGCGAAAGCTATCCGAAACCGAAGATGATGATCCTCGGCTTCCCGTCGAACCCAACAGCGCAATGTGTGGAACTGGAGTTCTTCGAAAAAGTGGTGGCGCTGGCGAAACGCTACGATGTGCTGGTGGTCCACGACCTGGCCTATGCTGATATCGTCTACGATGGCTGGAAAGCGCCGTCAATCATGCAGGTGCCGGGCGCACGTGACGTGGCGGTTGAGTTCTTTACCTTGTCGAAAAGTTACAACATGGCAGGCTGGCGTATCGGCTTTATGGTTGGTAACAAAACGCTGGTCAGTGCGCTGGCGCGTATCAAAAGTTATCACGATTACGGCACCTTTACACCGTTACAGGTGGCTGCAATTGCCGCGCTGGAAGGCGATCAACAGTGCGTGCGCGATATTGCCGAACAGTATAAGCGCCGCCGCGATGTGCTGGTAAAAGGGCTGCATGAAGCGGGCTGGATGGTCGAAATGCCGAAAGCTTCGATGTATGTCTGGGCGAAAATCCCTGAACCGTATGCGGCAATGGGCTCGCTGGAGTTTGCCAAAAAGCTGCTTAACGAAGCGAAGGTCTGTGTCTCGCCGGGGATTGGCTTTGGTGACTACGGCGACACGCATGTACGCTTTGCGTTGATTGAAAACCGTGACCGTATTCGTCAGGCAGTCAGAGGCATCAAAGCGATGTTCCGCGCCGATGGTTTACTTCCAGCCAGCAGTAAACATATTCACGAAAACACGGAATAAACACCTTCGCCAGAAACGCAAACAGGAGCCAGATGGCTCCTGTTTTTCATTGCACAGTTTGCTTTTAGATCATCAGGGCAAAAGTACCGGCCCAAACGATGACCATAAAAGAAATGCCCATAAAGAAATATTTCACTTTACATCTCTCCGCGTAATTACTGTTACGCCTGAATGACTTCATTACATCTGATACAGTGAGTTGACACCGGGAAAACGACCTTAACAGGGCTCTGTTTTGCCGTGGGCATCACCCCAGAATTCTGAGCTGATTTGCTCGAGACGGCGCTAATGTACGCCTAAAACTAAATTGAAACAAGTGGCATTTTCTTATTTACTTTTAGTAACTTACAAGTGTCTCATATCGGCGACAGTTTAATTTCTGTCAGTAATAATTCATAATTCAGCGAAGGGAAAAGCCTTAAGAAAAAAGCCATAAAAACCATTGGGTTATTATGGCTAATTTGAGGAGGGAAGAAGCGTTGGTCGTTTGTTAAACGTATAACGATGCTTCACCCACCGGACGCGTTTTGAAGCGGCGGTGGATCCAGAGATACTGCTCCGGTGCGCGCATAATCTCTTTCTCAATAATCTTGTTCATATAAGCCGCAGCCTGACCTTCATCAGTCGGGTAGCCTTCCATTTCTGGGGTGATATACAAACGGTATCCGCTGTAATCGGCTTTTCGTACCATCGTCACAGTTAACATGGCGGAACCTGAGAGGCGTGACAACACGTAAGTGCCATTGGTCGTCGCAACATTTTCTACCGCAAAGAACGGAGCGAAGGAGCTTCCTTTACGACCATAATCCTGGTCGGGAGCGAACCATACGGCTTCACCTTTTTTCAAAGCACCAACAATACCGCGCAGATTATTCCTGCCGATCATCGCTTTATTTGAGCGCATCCGACCACGGGTCTGCACCCATTCCATCAATTGATTATTATGCGGACGATAAGTTGCCATCATTGGCTGGCAAAGCCCCATTACGCGGCCACCCAGTTCCAGAGACATAAAATGTACGCCGACGACCATTACGCCGCGATTTTGCATTTGTGCGCGTTGCAGGTTATCCAGACCTTCAACATCAAACCATTTACGCACGCGACGATCGGGCCAGAACCACGCCATGCCGGTTTCTACCAGCGCCATGCCGAGTGAACGAAAGTTTTCGGCAATCATCTTCTCGCGTTCTTCAGATGAATGCTGCGGGAAGCAAAGTTCAAGGTTTTTACGGGCGATGGATTCGCGACGTTTCAGAAATGGTCTGGCCATCGTGCCGATACGTGTGCCAAGAAAGCACAAGACAGGATAAGGAAGTTGTACCCAAAGCCAGAGTACGCCCAGACCAAACCACGTGAGCCAGTAGCGAGGATGGAGAAACTCGCGGGAAAATTTGCGCTGTGGAAACATAGTTACCTTCTGTAGATACGAATTGTTGTATCGCAGAAGATTCCATGTCGACAGCGGTACACTCAATAATATTAGGCCATCATGTACGACAATGGTTCCTGTAAAGAGTGTAAAGACTAGTCAGGACAAAACCACGAGGAGCATGAATGCGGTACTTCCATTTTATCATCAGCCGATTGTTTTCAGCTACTGATTATTAATCACTCAAGTAAATATTTTTCAGGAGCGAATAGCCCTATTTTTTAACATCTTGTTTTTATTAGAACCTGGCAAAAATTGCCAGTGATTAAGAATTGTCTTACTATTAAATTACCTGAAGTAACAGGTTTTTTAGCGCGGCAGGAGGTTGAGCTATGATTTATTTATGGATGTTTCTCGCCCTGTGTATTGTTTGTGTCAGCGGATATATTGGCCAGGTACTAAATGTAGTATCTGCCGTCTCTTCATTTTTCGGCATGGTGATCCTCGCCGCCCTCATTTATTACTTCACTATGTGTTTAACTGGCGGTAATGAGCTGGTAACGGGGATATTTATGTTTATTGCCCCAGCTTGTGGCTTGATGATCCGCTTTATGGTGGGGTATGGAAGGCGGTAGTAAATGGTGTCCCCTGCAGGAATCGAACCTGCAATTAGCCCTTAGGAGGGGCTCGTTATATCCATTTAACTAAGAGGACAATGCGGCATGAGTATAACCGCTATTAAACAGCGGAGTAAGTACACTGCCGCTCGATTGCTTAAACCCTCGCCACTTATAGCGGATTTTTATCATTTTTCTTAATGATTTCCGCATGTTCTGCTTTCTGGCGTGCCTCTTCTTTACGCTTGTTACTCATATCGTTACGGATTTGCGCATGGCTCATTAATGCGAAGATGAAGGTGCCGCCGCAGATGTTTCCCGCCAGAGTAGGTAGCGCGAATGGCCAGATGAAATCGCTCCAGTGCAGCGTGCCGTTAAAGACCAGATAGAGGATCTCTACTGAACCGACGACGATGTGGGTAGTGTCGCCCAGCGCGATAAGCCACGTCATCAATATAATTACTACAATCTTTGCCGCTCCCGCCGCAGGGAACATCCATACCATTGTGGCTATAAGCCAGCCGGAGATGATCGCGTTAGCAAACATCTCGCTGGGGGTGTTCTTCATCACATCCATGCCGATTTTGACAAACGCATCGCGGGTTTCTTCATTAAAGATAGGCATATACTCAAACGCCCACGCCGCAATACCTGTTCCGAGAATATTACCCAGCAGCACGACGCCCCATAACCGCATCAGTAAGCCGATGTTGCCCATGGTCGGTTTTTGCATCACTGGTAGTACCGCCGTTACGGTATTCTCAGTAAATAATTGCTGGCGTGCCATAATGACGATAATAAAACCAAAGGTATAACCCAGATTCTCCAGCAAAAAACTCCCCGGTACGCCTTCCAGTTCGACATGAAATATCCCTTTTGCCAGTAACGAAGCGCCCATCGACAGACCCGCCGCAATGGCTGACCACAGTAGCGCCATCGCGTCGCGCTCCAGCTCTTTTTCGCCGTCCTGACGGATATGTTCGTGAATAGCCATCGCTCTGGAGGGGAGCCGGTCTTCATCTATTTCTATTTTTTTTCCACGCTCTTTTTCTTCGCTCTCTACTTCAAGTTCGTCGCTGTGTTTATCTATTTTGTCATTGTCCATGATGTCGTCTCTTGAATTAGCACGTATAGCTAAAGCGTAGCGGCTTTTTTGCTCGCAACTGGCGGGAGTTACTCTGAAAATGTATAAAAGGCGGCGTTTGCCTTTTTCTGTTTCTACAGAATCAAGTAGCCTACAGGGCGGCGATTACCAGGCTATGATCAAGTCAGCAAACCAGGGCGTCTGGACATCAGTTGACGTGCTGTTACAATCGCCCACACCTAAACAGGCGGATACGGTATCGTTCCGTCATGGATGGCAAACTGCATAAGCCATAAAAAAGCCATAAAAAACAGGGAGACATTTATGAAGCTTCGCCTGTCGGCGCTTGCTCTGGGAACTACGCTTCTGGTGGGGTGTGCGAGTTCCGGTACAGATCAGCAAGGGCGTTCTGACCCGTTAGAAGGGTTCAACCGCACCATGTACAATTTTAACTTCAATGTGTTAGACCCGTATGTGGTTCGACCGGTAGCGGTCGCCTGGCGTGATTATGTTCCGCAACCGGCGCGTAACGGTTTGAGCAACTTCACCGGCAACCTGGAAGAACCTGCGGTGATGGTTAACTACTTCTTGCAGGGTGACCCTTATCAGGGGATGGTCCACTTTACCCGCTTTTTCCTGAACACCATTTTGGGAATGGGCGGTTTTATTGATGTTGCTGGGATGGCGAATCCGAAACTGCAACGCACCGAACCTCACCGTTTTGGCAGTACGCTCGGTCACTATGGCGTGGGTTATGGGCCGTACGTTCAGTTACCGTTCTACGGTAGCTTTACGCTGCGTGATGACGGCGGTGATATGGCAGACAGCCTTTACCCGGTACTTTCCTGGCTGACCTGGCCGATGTCGGTGGGTAAATGGACGCTTGAAGGGATCGAAACTCGTGCGCAGTTGCTGGATTCTGACGGCTTGCTTCGTCAGTCCTCCGATCCTTACATTATGGTGCGCGAGGCTTACTTCCAGCGTCATGATTTCATCGCCAATGGCGGTGAGCTCAAACCGCAAGAAAACCCGAACGCGCAAGCGATTCAGGATGATTTAAAAGATATCGATTCTGAATAAGACGCAAATAAAAAAGGTGAGTCGTAAAACTCACCTTTTTTCTTATTAAACGAACGTGTTATTAGAACGCGTAGTTAAAGTTAGTCCCGAACAGCCAGGCTTTACCTTCAGACTCGAAAGAATAAGCTGCCGCACCTTCACCTTCGGTGAATTTCACTTTCTGACCATGCATATAAGATGCGCCAACGTCAATGGATGCATCTTCATTAAATGCATAGGTTAACCCAGCACTTAACCACAAACGATCCTGGTCAGGAATGGAAATAGAGCGTTTATCTGCCGGAACCGGGCTGTCGTCATAGGCGATACCGGTACGGAAGGTCCAGTTTTTATCGTAATAGTAGGTTGTACCCAACGCGATACGATATGCGTCACGGAATCCTTCATCTTTATAGAACAGCGTCTGACCACTATCGCCTTTCGCTTTCAACTCCTGGAACTGACTCCAGCTGGTATAGGCCATGCTGTAGTGAATTGCCCACTGCGGCGCAACACGGTTATAACCAGAAATCTCCCACATCTCAGGCAGGTTGAGCGTCAAGGATCCATTTTGTGTTGCACCCATCGTGCCATACGGCAAGCCCATATTACCCAAAATGTTGTTCAGATTTGGGTTAATGGAGCTTTTGTAATCCCCTTCGAAGTCGATTTTAACTTCTGAACGATATGTCAGGCCCCAACGGTTATCTTTATCCAGTTCATAAAGAATACCCGCGTTCCAGCCAAAGCCCCACTCGTCACCTTTCAGATGAGCAATTTGAGAGTCCGGAGTATTAATACCATTGGTCAATGACGCGGGTACACCTTGGGCAATCAACTGTTGAGACAACAAAGGCCCCAGCGAACCGGCGTAACGCTCAATTTTTGCCTTGGCGTAAACAGCATCAAAACCAAGACCAAAACTCCAGCTATTGTTAAGGCGATAAGCCCCGCTAAGGTTAAGGTTGATTGTCTGCAGATCGGTTTTACCGCCATAGATACCAGCAGCATAGTTGTCGGTAAATTCCGTAGCCAGGCCGTAGTTGGACGTTATTGACGCTCCCCAACCAAACTGATCGTTAATAGGCGCGACAAAGTGCAGGTTAGGGACCCACGCTGTCGGTGCGATATTTTTAGCATTTGCACTCTGACCGGTTAAATTA
Organism: Escherichia sp. MR; assembly: GCF_005280595.1. Classification (NCBI taxonomy): domain Bacteria; kingdom Pseudomonadati; phylum Pseudomonadota; class Gammaproteobacteria; order Enterobacterales; family Enterobacteriaceae; genus Escherichia; species Escherichia sp. MR. Next base: position 27,914 of record NZ_SZVK01000008.1, read on the forward strand.
GAATGCCCGGTAATATCTACATCCGGATCAATATAAACTGCACCCGCAGAAAAAGTCGGGCGGTCAAACATGGTAATCAACGCGGGGTTACGGCTGACGTTACCGGCATCATCGGCAATTGCGCCTTCCCCTGAATAAGCCCGACCCAGGCCAGAGGAAGAAAATTCGTTTAACTGAAAGCCTGCCGACCAGGCCTGGGTGGAGATAAGTGCCACTGCGACTGCGAGAGCAGACTTTGTAAACAGGGTTTTCTGGCTCATGACCATAACCTCAATAATTTATTTTTATACAAACTATGTTACGTGCTGTAACAGGAGCGCGAAGTGTAGGGGCTGATGTACATCTTAGAAATCAGACCAGTGGCGAGAGTATAGGTCTGACCAGATGGGATGTTGCAAGTATGTTTCTATCTTTTTTCAAATATGATCTAAGAAACGCGATCCAGCTGGCAAAATTTAGAGGTGGCGCACTCATCCATCCGGGTGAATTTTGTTTTAGATCATTTTTAAGTGTGATTTCGGTCACTTATCCGATTTTGCAGAATTAACAACTGGAGCAGCACTTTCCGGAAGCGTAAAATATCCGCAACGTTTATCTGGCACCTTGGGTGCACATACAGAGGAAATCAACGATGAGTAAATGTAGTGCTGATGAAACCCCGGTTTGCTGCTGTATGGATGTTGGCACCATTATGGACAACTCCGATTGCACCGCGTCTTACAGCCGCGTGTTTGCAAACCGCGCAGAAGCAGAACAAACGCTGGCGGCGCTGACTGAAAAAGCCCGTAGCGTGGAATCCGAACCGTGCAAAATCACCCCGACTTTCACTGAAGAGTCTGATGGTGTTCGCCTGGATATCGATTTCACTTTTGCCTGCGAAGCTGAAATGCTGATCTTCCAGCTGGGTCTGCGTTAATTCCTCTCAGGTACGCACGCCCTTGCCAGTTGCTGGCAGGGGCGTTTTGTTTTCTCTTCTTCTTTTCTCTCTGTGTCATAGCTCCCACTTTCCCTTTTCTCCACTTGGCTAAATGTAAAAAAATGGTTAAGACTATGATCAGGTCAGACCACTTTATCTATTTTTTTACAGGGGAGTGTTATGGGTCAGGTTTTACCGCTGGTTACCCGCCAGGGCGATCGTATCGCCATTGTTAGCGGATTACGCACGCCTTTTGCTCGCCAGGCGACGGCTTTTCATGGTATTCCCGCTGTTGATTTGGGGAAGATGGTCGTCGGAGAACTGCTTGCTCGTAGCGAGATCCCCGCCGAAGTGATTGAACAACTGGTCTTTGGTCAGGTCGTACAAATGCCGGAAGCCCCCAACATTGCGCGTGAAATTGTTCTTGGCACCGGAATGAACGTCCATACCGATGCTTACAGCGTCAGTCGTGCCTGTGCCACCAGTTTCCAGGCTGTTGCAAACGTCGCCGAAAGCCTGATGGCGGGAACCATTCGTGCGGGGATTGCCGGTGGGGCAGATTCCTCGTCGGTATTGCCGATTGGCATTAGCAAAAAACTGGCGCGCGTGCTGGTGGATGTCAACAAAGCCCGCACAATGAGCCAGCGTCTGAAACTCTTCTCTCGACTGCGTTTGCGCGACTTAATGCCCGTGCCGCCTGCGGTAGCGGAATATTCCACCGGCTTGCGGATGGGTGACACCGCTGAACAAATGGCGAAAACCTACGGCATCACCCGCGAACAGCAAGATGCATTAGCGCACCGTTCGCATCAGCGAGCCGCTCAGGCGTGGTCGGAAGGTAAACTCAAAGAAGAAGTGATGACCGCCTTTATCCCCCCTTATAAACAACCGTTCGCGGAAGATAATAATATTCGCGGTAATTCCACGCTTGCCGATTACGCAAAGCTGCGTCCGGCGTTTGATCGTAAACACGGAACGGTAACGGCAGCGAACAGTACGCCGCTGACCGATGGCGCTGCGGCGGTGATCCTGATGACCGAATCGCGGGCGAAAGAATTAGGGCTGGTGCCGCTGGGGTATCTGCGCAGTTATGCATTTACCGCGATAGATGTCTGGCAGGACATGTTGCTCGGTCCAGCCTGGTCAACGCCGCTGGCGCTGGAACGTGCCGGTTTAACGATGAGCGATCTGACATTGATTGATATGCATGAAGCATTTGCTGCCCAGACGCTGGCGAATATTCAGTTGCTGGGTAGTGAACGTTTTGCCCGCGATGTGCTGGGGCGCGCACATGCCACTGGTGAAGTGGACGACAGCAAATTTAACGTGCTTGGCGGTTCGATTGCTTACGGGCATCCCTTCGCGGCTACTGGTGCGCGGATGATAACCCAGACATTGCATGAACTTCGCCGTCGCGGCGGTGGATTTGGTTTAGTGACCGCCTGTGCCGCAGGTGGGCTTGGTGCAGCAATGGTTCTGGAGGCGGAATAATGGAAATGGCATCAGCATTTACCCTCAATATGCGTCTGGACAATATTGCCGTCATCACCATTGATGTTCCTGGCGAGAAAATGAACACCCTGAAGGCGGAGTTTGCCTCACAGGTACGCACCATTATTAAACAACTCCGCGAAAATAAAGATCTGCGCGGCGTGGTGTTTATCTCCGCGAAACCGGACAACTTTATTGCCGGAGCGGATATCAACATGATCGGCAACTGCAAAACGGCGCAAGAAGCGGAAGCACTGGCGCGGCAGGGGCAACAGTTAATGGCAGAGATTCATGCTTTGCCCGTTCCGGTTATTGCGGCTATTCATGGCGCTTGCCTGGGCGGTGGGCTGGAGTTGGCGCTGGCGTGCCACGGTCGTGTTTGTACTGACGATCCTAAAACGGTGCTCGGTTTGCCTGAAGTTCAGCTAGGATTGTTACCCGGTTCAGGCGGCACCCAGCGTTTACCACGCCTGATAGGTGTCAGCACAGCATTAGAGATGATCCTCACTGGAAAACAACTTCGGGCAAAGCAGGCGTTAAAGCTGGGACTGGTGGATGACGTCGTTCCGCACTCCATTTTACTGGAAGCCGCTGTAGAGCTGGCGAAGCAGGATCGTCCGGTTTCGCGGACACTTCCGATTCGCAAACGTGTGATGGCGGGGCCATTAGGTCGTGCGCTGTTATTCAAAATGGTAAGCAAAAAAACAGAACAGAAAACCCAGGGCAACTACCCGGCGACAAAACGTATTCTTGAGGTTATCGAGACCGGGTTAGCGCAGGGCACCAGTAGCGGCTATGACGCTGAAGCTCGAGCCTTTGGTGAACTGGCGATGACGTCGCAATCAAAGGCATTGCGCAATATCTTTTTTGCCAGTACCGACGTGAAGAAAGATCCCGGCAGCGATGTTGCCCCCGCTCCTTTAAATAGTGTGGGAATTTTAGGTGGTGGCTTGATGGGCGGCGGTATTGCTTACGTCACTGCCTGTAAAGCGGGTCTGCCGGTACGAATTAAAGATATCAACGTCCAGGGGATTAATCATGCGCTGAAATACAGTTGGGATCAGCTTGAGGGCAAAGTGCGCCGTCGGCATCTCAAAGCCAGTGAACGCGACAATCAACTGGCATTAATTTCGGGAACGACGGATTATCGCGGCTTTGCTCATCGCGATCTGATTATTGAAGCAGTATTTGAAAATCTCGAATTAAAACAACAGATGGTGGCAGAAGTTGAGCAAAACTGCGCCGCTCATACCATTTTTGCTTCGAATACCTCATCTTTACCGATTGGTGATATCGCCGCTCACGCCACGCGACCAGAGCAAGTTATTGGCCTGCATTTCTTCAGTCCGGTGGAAAAAATGCCGCTGGTAGAGATTATTCCTCATGCGGGTACATCGGCGCAAACCATCGCCACCACGGTAAAACTGGCGAAAAAACAGGGCAAAACGCCCATTGTCGTGCGTGACAAAGCCGGGTTTTACGTCAATCGCATCTTAGCGCCTTACATTAATGAAGCTATCCGCATGTTGACCCAAGGTGAACGGGTAGAGCACATTGATGCCGCGCTAGTGAAATTTGGTTTTCCGGTAGGGCCAATCCAACTTTTGGATGAGGTAGGAATCGATACCGGGACTAAAATTATTCCTGTACTGGAAGCCGCTTATGGAGAACGTTTTAGCGCGCCTGCAAATGTTGTTTCTTCAATTTTGAACGACGATCGCAAAGGTAGAAAAAATGGTCGGGGATTCTATCTTTACGGTCAGAAAGGGCGTAAAAGCAAAAAACAGGTCGATCCCGCCATTTACCCGCTGATTGGCGCGCAAGGGCAGGGGCGGCTCTCCGCACCGCAGGTTGCTGAACGGTGCGTGATGTTGATGCTGAATGAAGCAGTACGTTGTCTGGACGAGCAGGTTATCCGTAGCGTGCGTGACGGAGATATTGGCGCGGTATTTGGCATTGGTTTTCCGCCATTTCTCGGTGGACCATTCCGCTATATCGATTCTCTCGGCGCGGGCGAAGTGGTTGCAATAATGCAGCGACTGGCCACGCAGTATGGTTCTCGTTTTACCCCTTGCGAGCGTTTAGTAGAGATGAGCGAGCGAGGGGAAAGTTTTTGGAAAACAACTGCAACTGACCTGCAATAAGAAGGTCAAAGCTATATGAATCCGCGCTGAATGGCGGAGTGTTGGTCAAAATGTAAACGCATATTGACTATACTTACGCCATTGAGGTAAAAAACAGCGTTTCATTCGGTGAATGGATAAGGCACAATGCCGGCCACCGTCCTCTTTATCTGGTTTCAGATGAAAGAAGACGGGCGAATCTGGTTAACAAAAGCGGTGCAATATGCAAGTTTTTATCATGCGTCACGGCGACGCAGCCCTCGATGCCGCCAGTGATTCGGTTCGTCCTCTGACCACTAACGGTTGTGACGAATCTCGCCTGATGGCGAACTGGCTGAAAGGTCAAAAAGTGGAAATCGAACGCGTTCTGGTGAGCCCGTTCCTGCGAGCCGAGCAAACACTGGACGAAGTAGGGGATTGTCTGAACCTGCCTTCCAGTGCAGAAGTTCTGCCGGAGTTAACGCCCTGCGGCGATGTTGGCCTGGTCAGTGCCTATCTGCAGGCGTTGACCAATGAAGGTGTTGCTTCGGTACTGGTGATCTCCCACCTACCCTTAGTCGGATATCTGGTCGCTGAGTTATGTCCGGGCGAAACGCCGCCTATGTTTACCACCTCGGCCATTGCCAGCGTAACGCTTGATGAAAGCGGAAAAGGTCAATTCAACTGGCAGATGAGCCCGTGTAATCTGAAGATGGCAAAAGCAATTTGATATGAACGTGTAAGGCCCGCTGGCGTAAGCTTTCGGGCCTTAGTTTTGCTTACTGTATTGAAATTATTGCTATTTAAATGCATTTAATCCTCCTGTTATGAAAAAATAAATGTTTCCATTTATAGCAAGGTCAGTTATTTATTTTCACAAAGTTACATATGGAAGTAATTGTTGCTTTTTTGCATGGGTTATTATTTTTCGAAAAGATGTGTTAAAAAATAAAGAGAGAGATTATTGAGCAGGTATTTTAGGGTCTTGATATAATATTAATTCAGAATAATTAAGATTATATCTTCCCGAAGATATAATCACAATTGCCATATTTATTTTTAGCTGTTTTATGATCCAGAATCATTCATGGGATAAAGTGTTCGTGCCGTTTTGATGAAATGTTCTGCTGTTTTTTGAGATAATCCTCAAGATATTATTTGCACTATTGATTATTTAAAAGTTTCTACACAGTGTTGTTAGTAAATTTAAATTGAACCACTCTCATTAAAATATCAACATTGCCGCCACGCCAAAGAATATCATCTCGTACAACCCGTATTTTATGGATCAGAAATCCTATTCAATGGTTGGTTAAAAGCTGCTGAAGAAAGATTGAGGGATTTTATCATCAATATTTCAGTTGGCTTATAGTCTAATTATTTATGGTTTAAGGACAAATAATGAGTAAGTTTGTAAAAACAGCTATTGCAGCAGCAATGGTAATGGGTGCGTTCACTTCAACATCTTCTTTCGCAGAAGGTAACAACGGTACTGCCCGTTTTTACGGCACCATTGAAGATTCCGTTTGCTCTATCGTACCAGACGATCACAAACTGGAAGTGGATATGGGTAATATCGGTGCGGAAAAACTGAAAAACAACGGCACTACCACGCCGAAAGATCTCCAGATTCGTTTACAGGATTGCGTGTTTGATACCCAAACTACCATGACCACTACCTTCACCGGTACTGTGTCTACGGCGAATAGCGGCAACTACTACACCATTTTTAATACCGATACCGGTGCGGCGTTTAACAACGTGAGCCTGGCGATTGGTGATCAACAGGGAACCTCTTACAAAAGTGGCGCTGGCATTAATCAGCAGATCGTAAAAGATACTGCAACCTCCAAAGGCAAACCGAAACAAACTTTAAACTTTAAAGCCTGGCTGGTAGGTGCGACTGACGCACCGGACCTGGGCGGTTTTGAAGCGAATACCACCTTCCAGATTACCTATCTCTAAGGTATTCCCCCTCATAGCAGTAATGCTATGAGGGTTTTTTAGCGTTTCGATAGTCTTTAAATAACCACGGATGGATACGTGTATGCCTGACCATTCCCTTTTCCGCTTACGGGCGCTTCCCTGGTGCGTTGCCATGGCAATATCTGGATGCCATATCAATGCCTGGGCCGACGAAGATATTCAGTTTGATTCCCGTTTTCTGGAATTAAAAGGCGACACGAAAATTGATCTGAAGCGTTTTTCCAGCCAGGGTTATGTTGAACCGGGTAAATATAATTTACAGATTCAGGTAAATAAACAGCCGTTACCTGATGAATATGATATTTACTGGTATGCGTCAGAAAACGATAAAAATAAAACTTACGCTTGCCTGTCGTCAGAGCTGGTGGCGCAGCTTGGTTTTAAAGAAGATATTGCACAAAAATTGCAATGGGATCACGACGGTAAATGCCTCAAACCAGGCCAGCTTGATGGTCTGGAAATACGTGCTGATTTAAGCCAGTCCGCACTGCTCATCACTTTACCGCAGGCTTATCTTGAGTACAGCGATGTAGACTGGGATCCGCCTTCGCGCTGGGATGATGGTATCCCCGGTTTAATTGCCGATTACAGCATCAATGCCCAAACCCGACACGAAGAAAATGGCGGCGATGACAGCAACGACATCAGCGGTAATGGTACGGTTGGCGTTAACCTCGGGGCGTGGCGCCTGCGCGCCGACTGGCAGAGTGATTATCAGCATACCCGCAGTAACGATGAAGAGACGGATAACAGCACCGAGAGAAACTGGGACTGGAGCCGTTACTACGCCTGGCGTGCGTTACCGAACCTGAAAGCCAAACTGGCACTAGGCGAAGACTACCTCGATTCTGATATTTTTGATGGTTTTAACTACATCGGCGGTAGCATCAGCACCGACGATCAAATGTTGCCGCCGAACCTGCGCGGCTATGCTCCGGATATTTCCGGCGTGGCGCATACGGCGGCGAAAGTCACCGTCAGCCAGGCAGGGCGCATAATTTATGAAACCCAGGTGCCTGCCGGGCCATTCCGTATTCAGGATCTCGGTGAATTTAACTCTGGTACGCTGCATGTGCGCATTGAAGAGCTGAACGGCCAGGTGCAGGAGTATGACATCAGCACCGCTTCCATGCCGTTCCTGACGCGCCCGGGCCAGGTACGCTATAAAGTGATGATGGGGCGCCCGCAGGAGTGGGGACACCATGTACAGGGCGGATTCTTCTCCGGTGGTGAAGCGTCCTGGGGGATAGCCAACGGCTGGTCGCTGTACGGCGGGGCGCTGGGCGATGAAAACTACCAGTCTGCCGCGCTTGGCATCGGGCGCGATCTCTCCATTTTCGGCGCGATGGCGTTTGATATTACCCATTCACATACCCGGCTTGACGATTCAACCGCTTACGGCAAGGGCACACTCGACGGTAACTCTTTCCGCGTCAGTTACTCCAAAGACTTTGATGATCTAAACAGCCGCGTCACCTTCGCCGGATACCGCTTCTCTGAAGAAAACTATATGACCATGAGCGAGTATCTGGACGCGAATGACAGCGAAATGGTCCGCGCCGGCAATGATAAAGAGATGTACACCGCCACCTATAACCAGAACTTCAGGGATGCCGGCGTTTCTGTTTATCTGAACTATACGCGCCATACCTACTGGGATCGCGAGGAGCAGACCAACTACAACGTCATGCTCTCCCATTATTTCAACATGGGCGGCATTCGTAACATGAGTATCTCCCTGACGGGTTATCGCTACGAGTATGACAACAGCGCCGACAAAGGCGTCTATATCTCCTTAAGTATGCCGTGGGGTGATAACAGCACCGTGAGTTACAACGGCAACTACGGCAGCGGTTCAGACAGTAGTCAGGTGGGATACTTCAACCGTATTGATGACGCCAGCCACTATCAGATAAACGTTGGCAGCAGTGAAAATCACTCCAGTGTCGATGGCTATTACAGCCGTGACGGTTCAATGGCGCATGTGGATCTGAGCGCCAACTACCATGAAGGGCAGTACACTTCTGCCGGGTTGTCTTTGCAGGGCGGAGCCACGTTAACGGCGCACGGTGGCGCGTTGCATCGTACTCAAAACATGGGCGGTACGCGCCTGCTTATCGACGCTGACGGCGTGGCTGACGTACCGGTCGAAGGTAACGGTTCAGCGGTGTACACCAACATGTTCGGTAAAGCTGTCGTTGCGGACGTCAATAACTACTACCGTAACCAGGCCACTATTGACCTGACTAAACTGCCAGAGAATGCCGAAGCCACGCAGTCAGTGGTTCAGGCGACGCTCACCGAAGGAGCCATTGGCTACCGTAAATTTGCGGTCATCAGTGGGCAAAAGGCGATGGCTGTCCTGCGCATGAGTGATGGTAGTTATCCGCCATTTGGTGCAGAAGTGAAAAACGAACACGACCAGCAGGTCGGTCTGGTTGACGATGACGGCAACGTCTATCTGGCCGGGGTAAAAGCTGGCGAACGTATGAGTGTCTCATGGAATGGGGCTTCCCACTGTGAGATCTCCCTGCCAGACCCGCTGCCTGCCGACCTGTTCAACGGCCTGTTACTGCCGTGTAAGCAAAAAGGCGCGGTGGCGCCTGCCACTCCGCTGGAAATCAAACCGGTGATTCAGGAACAGACGCAGCAGCTCACTCCGGGTACACCGCCAGTCGCTATCTCCGCTAACCAATAACGTGATTAAGGAATGATCCATGTATACACAGACTAATACCGCAAAAATGGTTGCCCCGGCGCTGGCGCTGCTGGTGACCGCCGCCAGTTTTACAACCCACGCATCGGTAACGCCCGACCGCACCCGCTTGATCTTCAACGAAAGTGACAAATCCATCAGCGTCACGTTGCGCAATAACGATCCTAAGCTGCCATATCTGGCGCAAAGCTGGATAGAAGACGAAAAGGGCAACAAAATCAGCTCGCCATTGACGGTTCTGCCGCCGGTACAGCGCATTGATGCGATGATGAATGGTCAGGTAAAAGTCCAGGGAATGCCGGATATCAGCAAGTTACCTGCCGATCGTGAGAGCATGTTCTACTTTAATGTGCGTGAAATTCCGCCAAAATCGAACAAACCGAACACCCTGCAAATTGCGCTGCAAACGCGTATCAAACTGTTCTGGCGACCGAAGGCGCTGGCAGAAATCAACATGAGAGATCCGTGGCAGCACAAGGTGACTTTAACCCGCAATGGGCAGGCCTTCACCGTTAATAACCCGACGCCGTATTACGTGATCCTCAGCAACGCCAGTACCCAGAAAAATGGTAATCCGGCAGCCGGATTTACGCCGTTGGTGATGCCGCCGAAAACATCCGCACCGCTGAATGTGAAGATGGACAGTGTGCCGGTGCTGACGTATGTCAACGACTACGGCGCACGATTGTCGCTGATCTTTAAATGCAACGGCAATAGTTGCCAGGTGGATGCAGAGCAGAGCCGCAAAGGCTGATGCCGGGAGAGTCTTATGAAATACACGTTTCTGGTGGGAACGGGCATTTTTCTCCTGAGCGGCTGGCTGACGGGCAACATGTCCGTCGCGGGAGAAAGTAAACCGGTGTTATTAACGTTGCGCGTTCTGGTGGATGAGCCACCGCCCTGTTCCGTGAAGGGGAGCAATGTTGAGTTTGGCGATGTGTACATTAACAAAATCAATGGCACAAATTACCGCACGACGGGTGCGCTTTATACCCTGAATTGTGCTAACAAGGCGTCAGGTGTTGATGATCTGCGGATGCAGCTTAAAGGCACCACCACCGTGATTAACGGGGAAACGGTCATTGCGACGCAAATTTCAGGTTTGGGTATCCGCATTGAAAACGGCGCCGATAACACCCTGTTTAAAGTCGGAGAAGGTAACTGGTCTGATTTCAATGTTAACCAGTTGCCCAGTCTCAAAGCTGTGCCGGTAAAACAGAGCGGAGTGCAGCTTACGCCAGCGGAATTTAACGCCAGTATGACGATGGTGGTGGATTACCAATGAAAAAAATCACGTTCTTTATACTCTGCGCGTATGGTGGCATGGCTCTGGCAGCAAATGAAGACATCACCTTCCACGGTACGCTGGTGTCACCTCCAGCCTGTACCATTAGCGAGGGAAAGACCATTGAAGTGGAATTTCGCGATCTTATCATCGACAGCATCAACGGGGATTATGGTCGCAGGGAAGTGAACTATGACCTGAGCTGTGACTCCGCAGTACGCGATCCCGACTGGATTATGACACTTACCTGGACGGGGACGCAGACCTCGTACAATGACGCGGCTATCGAAACAGATGTCCCTGGCTTTGGTATTGAGCTTCAGCACGATGGTCAGCGTTTTAAGCTGAATACGCCGCTTGCCATTAACGCCACCGATTTTACGCAAAAGCCGAAGCTGGAGGCTGTGCCAGTGAAGTCGGCTGATGCGGTGTTGAGTGATACCACGTTTTCGGCCTATGCAACATTGCGGGTGGATTATCAATGAAGACAGGACGCATTTATTCGTTCGGCTACGCGCTGTTAGCGGGGCTGCTGTTGACCGGTGGCACTTGTGCCCTGGCCGTGGATAACAACCTGCATTTTTCAGGCAACTTATTAAGCCGTTCCTGCACGCTGGTGGTTGATGGCGGAAATCTGGCAGAAGTGCATTTTCCTGCCATCAGCCGTCAGGATCTTATGGTCGCCGGGGAATCCCCGCGCGTTCCGGTGGTGTTTAAGCTGAAAGATTGTAAAGGGCCAGCGAGTTACCAGGTGCAGGTGACCCTTACCGGTACGGAAGACAGTGAGCAGCCGGGTTTCCTCGCGCTGGATACCACCTCAACCGCTCAGGGCGTCGGGATTGGAATGGAAACGACCGATGGTGTGCGGGTGGCGATTAACAACCCGACCGGGGCGAAATTTACGCTCAGCGATGGCAGCAATGATATTCATTTCAGGGCCTGGCTGCAGGCGAAAAGCGGTCGCGATGTCACGCTCGGTGATTTTACCGCCAGCCTGACGGCAACTTTTGAGTATATATAAGATGAAAAAAATACGATTACTGTTTTGCGCCATGCTGGTGCTGTGTTTTAGCCAGGGCGTTCAGGCGAAACTGGGGGCAGTCTATAATAATGTGCCAGTCTATTATGGTACGCTTGGTGCCACTGCAACGCTTCGTTTTTACCTTGATTTACTCACCACCACTGGGGTTTATCATGGGGAGTATTATCAGGATCGATCATATGGCGTCCATTATGGGGATCTTCCGAATAAATCATGGACGGGGCCAGGAAACATTCCTGCACCAAAAATAACGGTAATGTCAAGTGGTGATGGTGTCGTAGCAGATTCTTATTGTCCGGGCGTTAAAGAGATTGACCCAGATTTCGACTGGGAATGCTTAAAAATATTACTGACGATTGAGGTCAATGGTTCGGCGGAGACGTGCCCGTGGATGGTGGGGATGACGGCGAATAGTACTGTAAAGGTATTCATTAATTATCAATCGAAGTTCGAATACTATAGGGGGCCGACGACCTATACAACAACCTGCCCAGGTGAGCCATTAACAAATTATGATATCTCCTGGAGTGACAGCCGCGTTGAACACAGTAAGGTTTTGAATCTGAAATCAACAGGGTCAGTGATTGAACAAAACTTATCGACCTACCTGATGAAAGATGGTCAGCTCTGCGATGGCAGTAAAATGGATGAACGCGGCGCGTATTGTCGCTTTGTAAATCAGTTGATTACCTTTACTGCTGAAGGATGTGATGACGCTAAAGTGACGGTAGCGCCAACGCAACACCCTATTACCGATCGACAACTGCACGATATGTTAGTGCGTGTGGATACCAGTAGCAGGCAGCCCATAGACTCCACCTGCCGATTCCAGTATGTATTGAATATGCTGTAGCGCCCAGGCAGGATATGGCGTTTACGCCGCATCCGGCACTTTTTGTCGGATGCGATGCTGACGCATCTTATCCGACCTGCAAATTCTATATCCGGTTGTTGTCATTCAGGGCAATTCTGGCGGCAGCCACTCTTCCACTTCAATCAACACCAGCAACGCCGCGTCGCCACCATACTCTTTCGGTGCCTGGTGAAACGCCATGACATGCGGATGTTGCGCCAGCCACAGCGGCGTTTGCTGCTTCAAAATATGCTTCCCGTGACCATGCATCACACAGGCGCAAAACACATGCTCACGGCGGCAGGCGGCAATCAACGCGCCTAACTCTTGTTTGGCCTGAAGTTGCGTCAGACCATGCAGATCCAAAAACAGCTCCGGCGAATAATCGCCACGGCGCAGTTTCTTCGCCTCAAAATGACTCACATCCGGGCGAACATATTTCACCGGACCTTCGGTATTTAATAACGGCTGAAACTCATCAGAGAAATAATGGCTGGCATCAGCCTGCTCCTGAATCAACCGCTTGACCGGCACTTCGCTGACTTTCTTTCGTTGTGGACGATGGACAATCGTGTCCTGCTTAATTTTGCGAGTACCCGCCATCAACTGGCGAAACAGTGCCTGATCCTCCTCGCTGAGTGTTGTTTTCTTTTTCATTTATGTATCTCTGTTTTAATTTTCCTACAGTTTACCCGACTCGCAGCACAATCGATCGGTCAAAACATAATTTTCCTGCGTCATCGCCGCGTGAATGCTGATTTATCGTCATCTTCATGGCAAACTAGCCGCCGAAATTAATGCGACCATGCCCTGGAGGAATACGTGGATAAAATTTTCGTCGATGAAGCAGTAAATGAGCTGCAAACCATTCAGGACATGTTGCGCTGGTCGGTTAGCCGCTTCAGCGCGGCAAATATCTGGTACGGTCACGGCACAGACAACCCGTGGGACGAAGCAGTGCAACTGGTATTGCCATCGCTCTATCTGCCGCTGGATATTCCGGAAGATATGCGTAACGCCCGCCTGACCTCCAGCGAAAAACATCGTATTGTTGAGCGCGTGATCCGCCGCGTCAACGAACGTATTCCGGTGGCCTATCTGACCAACAAAGCCTGGTTCTGCGGTCACGAATTTTACGTCGATGAACGCGTACTGGTGCCTCGTTCGCCGATTGGTGAACTGATCAACAATAAATTTGCCGGGCTTATCAGCAAACAACCGCAGCATATTCTGGATATGTGCACTGGCAGCGGATGCATTGCCATTGCCTGCGCTTATGCCTTCCCGGAAGCGGAAGTTGATGCGGTGGATATCTCTCCCGACGCGCTGGCGGTTGCCGAACAGAACATCGAAGAACATGGTTTGATCCATAACGTCATTCCGATTCGATCCGATCTGTTCCGTGACTTGCCGAAAGTGCAGTACGACCTGATCGTCACCAACCCGCCGTATGTCGATGCGGAAGATATGTCCGACCTGCCAAACGAATATCGTCACGAGCCGGAACTGGGCCTGGCATCTGGCACTGACGGCCTGAAACTGACGCGCCGCATTCTCGGTAACGCGGCAGATTACCTTGCTGATGATGGCGTGCTGATTTGTGAAGTGGGCAACAGCATGGTACATCTTATGGAACAATATCCGGATGTTCCGTTCACCTGGCTGGAGTTTGATAACGGCGGCGACGGTGTGTTTATGCTCACCAAAGCGCAGCTTGTTGCGGCGCGGGAACATTTTGGAATTTATAAAGATTAAGTAAACACGCAAACACAACAATAACGGAGCCGTGATGGCTGGAAACACAATAGGACAACTCTTTCGCGTAACCACCTTCGGCGAATCGCACGGGCTGGCGCTCGGCTGTATCGTCGATGGTGTGCCGCCAGGCATCCCGCTCACGGAAGCGGATCTGCAACACGATCTCGACCGTCGTCGCCCAGGGACATCGCGCTATACCACCCAGCGCCGCGAGCCGGATCAGGTCAAAATTCTCTCCGGCGTTTTTGAAGGCGTCACCACCGGCACCAGCATTGGCTTGTTGATCGAAAACACCGATCAGCGTTCTCAGGATTACAGCGCGATTAAGGACGTTTTCCGCCCAGGCCATGCCGATTACACCTACGAACAAAAATACGGCTTGCGCGATTATCGCGGCGGCGGTCGTTCTTCCGCTCGTGAAACCGCCATGCGCGTTGCGGCAGGGGTGATTGCCAAAAAATATCTCGCTGAGAAATTTGGCATTGAAATTCGCGGCTGCCTGACCCAGATGGGCGATATTCCGCTGGAAATCAAAGACTGGTCGCAGGTTGAGCAAAATCCGTTCTTCTGCCCGGATCCGGACAAAATCGAAGCCTTAGATGAACTGATGCGTGCGCTGAAAAAAGAGGGCGACTCCATCGGTGCGAAAGTCACCGTTGTTGCCAGTGGCGTTCCTGCCGGACTTGGCGAGCCGGTCTTTGACCGCCTGGATGCCGACATCGCCCACGCGCTGATGAGCATCAACGCGGTGAAAGGCGTGGAAATTGGCGATGGTTTTGACGTGGTGGCGCTGCGCGGCAGCCAGAACCGCGACGAAATCACCAAAGACGGTTTCCAGAGCAACCATGCGGGCGGCATTCTCGGCGGTATCAGCAGCGGGCAGCAAATCATTGCCCATATGGCGCTGAAACCGACCTCCAGCATTACTGTGCCGGGGCGTACCATTAACCGCTTTGGCGAAGAAGTTGAGATGATCACCAAAGGCCGTCACGATCCCTGTGTCGGGATCCGCGCGGTGCCGATCGCTGAAGCGATGCTGGCGATCGTTTTAATGGATCACCTGCTACGGCAGCGGGCGCAAAATGCCGATGTGAAGACTGATATTCCACGCTGGTAAAAAATGAACAAAACCGCGATTGCGCTGCTGGCTCTGCTTGCCAGTAGCGCCAGCCTGGCAGCGACGCCGTGGCAAAAAATAACCCAACCTGTGCCGGGTAGCGCACAATCGATAGGCAGTTTTTCCAATGGCTGTATCGTCGGTGCTGACACGCTGCCGATACACTCCGAACATTATCAGGTGATGCGTACCGACCAGCGTCGCTATTTCGGACACCCGGATCTGGTGATGTTTATTCAGCGTCTGAGTAGCCAGGTGAACAATCTGGGCATGGGTACGGTGCTGATTGGCGATATGGGGATGCCCGCTGGTGGGCGTTTCAACGGCGGTCACGCCAGCCACCAGACCGGACTGGATGTTGATATCTTCCTGCAACTGCCAAAAATACGCTGGACTTCCGCGCAGCTCTTGCGTCCGCAAGCACTAGACTTAGTTTCCCGCGACGGTAAACACGTTGTTCCGACGCTGTGGAAGCCAGAAATTTTCAGCTTGATCAAACTCGCCGCCCAGGACAAAGACGTCACGCGCATTTTTGTTAATCCGGCGATTAAACAACAACTTTGCCTTGATGCGGGCACCGATCGCGACTGGTTGCGCAAAGTGCGACCCTGGTTCCAGCATCGCGCGCATATGCATGTACGATTACGTTGTCCTGCCGATAGTCTGGAGTGTGAAGATCAACCTTTACCGCCGCCGGGCGATGGCTGCGGGGCAGAACTGCAAAGCTGGTTTGAACCACCGAAACCAGGAACAACCAAGCCTGAGAAGAAGACACCGCCTCCGTTGCCGCCTTCCTGCCAGGCGCTACTGGATGAGCACGTGATCTAATGGAAACGTTTAATAGCCTGTTTATGGTCTCCCCGCTATTGCTGGGCGTTCTCTTTTTTGTCGCCATGCTGGCGGGATTTATTGACTCGATTGCCGGTGGCGGTGGGTTACTTACCATTCCGGCGTTAATGGCGGCGGGGATGTCTCCCGCTAACGCGCTGGCAACCAATAAACTGCAAGCCTGCGGCGGCTCTATTTCCGCCACTATCTACTTTATTCGCCGCAAAGTGGTTAGTTTAAGCGATCAGAAACTCAATATCGCCATGACCTTTGTCGGCTCAATGAGCGGCGCACTGCTGGTGCAATACGTTCAGGCTGATGTCTTACGGCAGATTTTGCCCATTCTGGTAATTTGTATCGGCCTCTATTTCTTGCTGATGCCAAAGCTGGGTGAAGAAGATCGCCAGCGCCGGATGTACGGTTTACCCTTCGCGTTAATTGCCGGTGGCTGCGTCGGTTTTTATGACGGATTCTTTGGCCCGGCTGCCGGATCGTTTTACGCGCTGGCCTTCGTTACGCTGTGCGGATTCAACCTCGCCAAAGCCACGGCTCACGCTAAATTACTTAACGCAACGTCAAACATAGGCGGTTTGCTGCTGTTTATTCTCGGCGGCAAAGTGATTTGGGCGACAGGATTCGTGATGCTGGTGGGGCAGTTTCTCGGCGCGCGCATGGGTTCAAGACTGGTGTTGAGCAAAGGACAAAAGCTGATCCGCCCGATGATCGTTATTGTATCGGCGGTGATGAGTGCCAAATTACTTTATGATAGCCACGGACAGGAGATCCTCCACTGGTTGGGGATGAACTAATGAACAGTACACACCACTATGAGCAGTTGATTGAAATTTTTAATAGCTGCTTTGCCGATGAATTTAATACCCGTCTGATTAAAGGCGACGACGAACCGATCTATCTTCCTGCTGATGCGGAAATACCGTTTAACCGAATCGTCTTTGCTCATGGTTTTTATGCCAGCGCAATTCATGAGATTTCGCACTGGTGTATTGCCGGGAAAGCGCGCCGTGAACTGGTTGATTTCGGCTACTGGTATTGCCCGGACGGACGCGATGCCCAAACGCAAAGCCAGTTTGAAGATGTTGAAGTTAAGCCGCAGGCGCTGGACTGGTTGTTCTGCGTGGCGGCGGGATATCCGTTTAATGTTAGCTGCGACAATCTGGAAGGCGACTTCGAACCGGATCGCGTGGTGTTCCAGCGACGCGTACATGCGCAGGTGATGGATTATCTGGCAAACGGTATTCCCGAACGTCCGGCACGCTTCATAAACGCATTACAAAATTATTATCACACGCCGGAAATTACGGCGGAACAGTTCCCGTGGCCGGAAGAGCTCAACTGAAGCCAGCGCCACGTTTTACAATGAGGAAAGAAGATGATCGCGGAGTTTGAATCACGCATTCTGGCATTAATCGACGGTATGGTTGACTATGCCAGTGATGATGAGTTGTTTGCCAGTGGATATTTGCGTGGCCACCTGACGTTAGCCATCGCAGAACTGGAAAGTGGTGATGACCACTCCGCCCAGGCTGTGCATACAACCGTTAGCCAGAGTCTGGAAAAAGCCATTGGCGCCGGTGAATTGTCGCCGCGTGACCAGGCGCTGGTTACCGATATGTGGGAAAACCTGTTTCAGCAGGCGTCACAGCAGTAAGTTGTTGGCGTCTGGAGCACCATGCCTGATGCGACGCTTGCCGCGTCTTATCAGGCCTACATGTTACCGTAGGTCGGATAAGGCGTTCACGCCGCATCCGACAAACAATGCCAAAGCTGATTACCCGGCCTTCACCATTTTACCTTTCAACAATTTCCGTACCCATAACCGATTCGGATTTAACGCCGCCAGCGTACTGGCATCCATCGGAATCGGTTCGTCGCTCATCTGCGCCGCCAGAATCTCGGCACACAGCGGGGCAGAACATAAACCGCGAGAACCCAAAGCAGCAACCATAAAGAGATCGTCATAAACCGGTGCGCTTACCGCCTCATCTTTCTGTTCCGCCAGCGAGGCATATTCCGCGAGCGTTGCGTCATAATCGGGAACATTGCCCACCATTGGCAGATGATCGCGGGTGGCACAACGTACACCGCAACGCGCCTCTTTATCACTGACATCGACTTCTGTCGCCCATTTCGCCTGCGGGAAACAATCAATCAACCGCTGGCGATTCTGCTGCTGATCATCTTCACTGTACGTCGTATCTTCACTACCGCGATGGTAACTGGCGCCAATACAATGATGCTGATTTGCCGGATTTTGCGGCGTGAGATAACCGTCATAACACAGCACCTGCTTCAGTTTCGCCAGTTCCGGTGTTGTCGGAATATGGCTAACCTGACCGGCAACTGAATACACCGGCAGAGGCGATGTTTGGCTGAAACGGCTAATTTGATGCCCGTTCGCCAGTACCACCACACTATGCGTCGCTTGCTTATCACCTGCAAAATTCAGCAACCAACAGCCATCCTTATGGGATAAGTCCTGTAACTGGTGTTGATAACGAATCTGTAAGCCTTGCTGTTGCGCCAGTTCCAGCACATTACGGGTCAGTTCTGCCGGGCACAACCAGCCACCTTGCGGATATGTAATACCGCCGCAATTTGTTACTACACCTGTAACGCCTTCAACCTCATTCGCCCCGACTGCAACAGCCAGATCTGCGGGTAAATCCATCGACAGCATCTGCGCGATTTTATGCTGGCTTTTCTCATCCCAGCCTAACTGCGTGACGCCGCACCAGTCATGATCAAATTTAACGGGCAATAAATCGTAAAGCCGACGAGCAAAAGTAAACGCATTAGAGAAAAAGCGGTTCAGCGCCTCATCATGTTTGCTTAATAACGGATACAGCGCCCCCTGGCGATTGCCGGAAGCACCCAGTGCAGGGGCATCATCCGCGCAATAAAGCGTTACCTGCCAGCCGCGACGCAACAGCGCCAGAGACAATAACGCGCTGGCGATACCGCCGCCGATAACTGCGGCTTCCCGTTTGCTGCTGCCTGTACGGTTAAACCACGGCGTGGAGGAGGGGAGTGGTAATGTCTGTTCCATTACGCCGCAAAGCATTTCCCGTTTTCGCCCAAAGCCCTTACGCTTTTGCATTGTGAATCCGGCTTCCTGCAAACCGCGACGGACAAATCCGGCAGAAGTGAAGGTCGCCAGCGTGCCGCCAGGACGCGCCAGACGCGCCATGGCATTAAACAGGTTTTGCGTCCACATATCCGGGTTTTTCGCGGGCGCAAAGCCGTCCAGAAACCAGGCATCCACTTTTTGATTCAGCGAATCGTCCAGTTGGCTGGTCAGTTCGTTAATGTCGCCAAACCATAAATCCAGCGTTACGCGTCCTTCATCGAGCAATAAACGATGGCAACCGGGTAAGGGTAAAGGCCACTGCGCCTGGAGTTGTTCCGCCCACGGCGCCAGTTCCGGCCAGTGTTGATGCGCTAACGCTAAATCAGCACGGGTGAGGGGAAATTTCTCAAAACTAATGAAATGCAATCGCTGCAATTGTGCCTGCGGATGCGCCTGGCGAAACTGATCAAATGCCTGCCACAGCGTCAGGAAGTTTAATCCGGTGCCGAAGCCGCTCTCGGCTACCACAAACAGAGGATGTGGATGAGCAGGAAAACGTGCCTCTAATTGGTTACCCCCCAGAAAGACATAACGCGTCTCTTCCAGTCCGTTATCGTTGGAAAAATAGACATCGTCAAAATCTCGGGAAACAGGTGTACCCTCAGCATTAAATTCGAGGTTGGCAGGTTGTATTGCGTAGTGTTTCACGTAAGTTACTCGTCTTACAGGCGGTGGCTCGATCTTAGCGATGAGTGTCAGGCTGCGCAAATTTCTCTATAAATTGTCTGATCGGACTTGTTCGGCGTACAAGTGTACGCTATTGTGCATTCGAAACTTACTCTATGTGCGACTTACAGAGGTATTGAATGAAACGTGCAGTGATTACTGGCCTGGGCATTGTTTCCAGCATCGGTAATAACCAGCAGGAAGTCCTGGCATCTCTGCGTGAAGGACGTTCAGGGATCACTTTCTCTCAGGAGCTGAAGGATTCCGGCATGCGTAGCCACGTCTGGGGCAACGTAAAACTGGATACCACTGGCCTCATTGACCGCAAAGTTGTGCGCTTTATGAGCGACGCATCCATCTATGCATTCCTTTCTATGGAGCAGGCAATTGCAGATGCTGGCCTCTCTCCGGAAGCTTACCAGAATAACCCGCGCGTTGGCCTGATTGCAGGTTCCGGCGGCGGTTCCCCGCGTTTCCAGGTGTTCGGCGCTGACGCAATGCGTGGCCCGCGCGGCCTGAAAGCGGTTGGCCCGTATGTGGTCACCAAAGCGATGGCATCTGGCGTTTCTGCCTGCCTCGCCACACCGTTTAAAATTCACGGTGTTAACTACTCCATCAGCTCCGCGTGTGCGACTTCCGCACACTGTATCGGTAACGCAGTCGAGCAGATCCAACTGGGCAAACAAGATATCGTGTTTGCTGGCGGCGGCGAAGAGCTGTGTTGGGAAATGGCGTGTGAATTCGACGCAATGGGTGCGCTGTCTACCAAATACAACGACACCCCGGAAAAAGCCTCCCGTACTTATGACGCTCATCGTGATGGTTTCGTTATCGCTGGCGGCGGTGGTATGGTCGTGGTGGAAGAGCTGGAACACGCTCTGGCACGTGGCGCCCACATCTACGCTGAAATCGTTGGCTACGGCGCAACGTCTGATGGCGCAGATATGGTTGCTCCGTCTGGTGAAGGTGCGGTTCGCTGCATGAAGATGGCGATGCACGGCGTTGATACCCCAATCGACTACCTGAACTCTCACGGTACTTCAACTCCGGTTGGCGACGTGAAAGAGCTGGCGGCTATCCGTGAAGTGTTCGGCGATAAGAGCCCGGCGATTTCTGCAACCAAAGCAATGACCGGTCACTCACTGGGCGCGGCGGGTGTGCAGGAAGCTATCTACTCTCTGCTGATGCTGGAACACGGCTTTATCGCCCCGAGCATCAACATTGAAGAGCTGGACGAACAGGCGGCGGGTCTGAACATCGTGACCGAAACAACCGATCGCGAACTGACTACCGTTATGTCTAACAGCTTCGGCTTCGGCGGCACCAATGCCACGCTGGTAATGCGTAAGCTGAAAGATTAATAGATAGAGTCGGTCGGATAAAACGCGTCAGCGTCGCATCCGACACTAACGCAAAAGGGAGTCTGATGGTTCCCTTTTTCACATCATTGACAATTGCCGCCTGTTCCAGGCAAACTTCCCGCTTTGTCGATTTCCTTCTGAAAAGACGTAAGCGTTAAATCCTGCCAACGCACCGTAACCCTGAAACCAGAGAGATGAGACGGGGAAATTCCTCGCCTTGCGCTGCATTCTGGAGTAATGCATGACTGCTGTAAGCCAAACAGAAACACGATCTTCTGCCAATTTTTCACTCTTTCGTATCGCCTTTGCGGTTTTTCTAACTTACATGACCGTAGGGTTACCGTTGCCGGTTATCCCGCTGTTTGTTCATCATGAACTGGGCTATGGCAACACCATGGTCGGGATTGCCGTCGGCATTCAGTTTCTGGCTACGGTGCTGACGCGTGGCTACGCCGGGCGGCTGGCCGATCAATATGGCGCAAAACGTTCGGCGCTTCAGGGGATGTTAGCTTGTGGTCTGGCTGGCGGCGCGCTGCTGCTGGCGGCGCTTTTACCCGTCTCTGCACCGATTAAATTTGCTCTGCTGGTCGTTGGGCGTTTAATTCTTGGTTTTGGTGAAAGTCAGTTACTGACGGGGGCTTTGACATGGGGATTAGGCATTGTCGGACCGAAACACTCCGGTAAAGTGATGTCCTGGAACGGAATGGCCATTTATGGCGCACTGGCAGTCGGTGCACCGCTTGGCTTACTGATTCATAGCCATTATGGTTTTGCCGCACTGGCGCTTACTACAATGGCATTGCCGTTACTGGCGTGGGTCTGCAATGGCACAGTACGCAAAGTACCGGCAATGACGGGAGAACGCCCATCGCTGTGGAGCGTTATCGGGCTTATCTGGAAACCAGGACTAGGTCTGGCGCTTCAGGGGGTTGGCTTTGCGGTTATCGGGACTTTTGTTTCGCTCTACTTTGCCAGCAAAGGATGGGCGATGGCGGGCTTTACGCTCACAGCCTTTGGCGGCGCCTTTGTCGTTATGCGCGTGATGTTTGGCTGGATGCCAGATCGTTTTGGCGGCGTGAAAGTGGCGATTGTCTCTCTGCTGGTGGAAACGATAGGCTTGTTGTTGCTCTGGCAGGCGCCGGCCGCGTGGGTCGCATTAGCGGGCGCGGCGTTAACCGGAGCCGGGTGTTCGCTTATTTTCCCTGCGCTGGGCGTGGAGGTGGTTAAACGTGTTCCTTCCCAGGTTCGCGGTACTGCGCTCGGCGGCTATGCCGCGTTTCAGGATATCGCCCTCGGCGTTTCCGGGCCGCTGGCGGGAGTGCTGGCGACCTCGTTTGGCTACTCTTCGGTATTTCTTGCTGGGGCGATATCGGCGGTGCTGGGGATTATCGTGACGATACTGTCGTTTCGCCGGTGTTAACTCACCAGCCAAACCAACATCACAACGATGACGACGAATAATATCCACAAGCTGGGGCGCATTGACATTTTTTGTATCGTGTCAATGAATGGGGTAAAGGGATTGAACAGCGGTTGAATATTACGCGGTTCAATGCCTTTCACCCGCCGCTGATAGAGCTGGTTAAGGATATCCTCGGCCTGTGCAGAAGTCAGGGCTGAATGCGTAGAAAGGCCATACTTTTGCTCAACATAGGTCGATAATACCGTCAGCTCGCTGGCATCCAGTGGCTGTTTTAGCGCCATCTGGAGCGACTCCAGCGTCGGTGTGTGTTGCTGACTTAACGCCTGACGCGCCTGTAACCAGGTGACGAGATGGTTAAACTGTTTCGCCGGAATCAACTCGCCATCTTTCACCCCTGAAAGTTCCAGCATCGATTGCCAGATCTGTTTACTGGGTTCCCCCGTGGCTGCCGCGAGTTTTGTGACCAGTTGCTTGAGCGTATTGTGCTCTGCTGGTAATAAAGGTCGCTCGGTCGCCTGGCGCTGTTGCGGCTGTGGGATAACCATCTTCCCTTCTTGTAGCAGAGTCAGGACGGTTTTTAATTGCTCCGGTGAGAGTTGATTCAGAGGTGTCTGGCCAAAATTATGCCGGATATAATCCGTGACGGCCTGACGATTATTCCCCAGACGTAAATATTCCCCCAATTGAGCCAGAAGTTGGCGGACAGAATAACTTTTTTGCGCAGATAGCAGACGTTGCGCAAGGTTTTGTTCTGCGGCCGGGAAGTGGCGTGAAAGCAAAGGTGAATCACCCGGCAGACCGATATCGTGCTTTATATTGGCCCACAATTCCGCTCTCTGCTGTTGCGTCAGCGAAGTTATTTTGGTCATCAAACTTTCCAACGCGGTACGTTGCAAGCTGGATAAAGGTTGATTGCCTGCGCCAGACGACAGGTTATCCCCCTGCCCTGGTGGTTGCGCAGGAGGAAGGCCTGAAAGAGGTTGTATCATTATGTATCCTTATACCTGAAATCATCGCAAGTATGCCTGGCCGCGAGATTATGGCACACTTATCCGGTTAACTCTCGTTCTCATACAGGTAGCACAAACGTGAAAATCCTTGTTGATGAAAATATGCCTTATGCCCGCGAATTATTTAGCCGTCTGGGTGAGGTGAAAGCGGTTCCGGGGCGTCCAATTCCAGTCGCTGAACTGGATGATGCAGATGCGCTGATGGTGCGTTCAGTCACAAAAGTGAACGCGTCGCTGCTGACGGGGAAACCGATAAAATTTGTTGGCACTGCCACGGCAGGGACAGACCATGTTGATGAGGCATGGTTGAAGCAGGTGGGGATTGGTTTTTCTGCGGCACCTGGCTGTAATGCGATTGCGGTAGTGGAATACGTTTTCTCGTCATTGCTGATGCTTGCCGAACGCGATGGATTTTCACTGCATGACCGTACCGTGGGGATCGTGGGCGTCGGTAATGTCGGTCGTCGATTACAGGCGCGGCTGGAGGCGTTGGGGATTAAAACCTTGCTTTGCGATCCGCCACGCGCCGATCGTGGGGATGAGGGGAATTTCCGTTCTCTTGATGAGCTGGTGCAGCACGCCGATGTTCTGACTTTCCATACACCGCTCTTTAAAGATGGGCCGTACAAAACGCTACATCTGGCGGATGAAAAACTGATCCGTAGCCTTAAACCTGGAGCGATCCTGATTAACGCCTGCCGTGGCGCAGTCGTCGATAATACCGCCCTGCTGACCTGTCTGAACGAAGGTCAGAAATTAAGCGTGGTGCTGGATGTCTGGGAAGGCGAACCGGAACTCAACGTGGAACTGTTGAAGAAAGTGGATATCGGCACGCCGCATATTGCCGGTTATACCCTGGAAGGAAAAGCGCGCGGTACTACGCAAGTGTTTGAAGCCTATAGCAAGTTTATTGGTCATGAACAACACGTTGCGCTGGATACATTGCTGCCAACGCCAGAGTTTGGTCGCATTACGCTGCATGGCTCGCTCGATCAGCCAACGCTGAAAAGGCTGGTGCATTTGGTGTATGATGTGCGCCGCGATGACGCACCGCTGCGTAAAGTCGCCGGAATACCGGGTGAGTTTGATAAACTGCGCAAAAACTACCTTGAGCGCCGTGAATGGTCGTCTCTGTATGTGATCTGTGATGACGCCAGCGCGGCGGCATTACTGTGTAAACTGGGTTTTAACGCCGTTCATCATCCGGCACGTTAATCTCTTCTTCATGCTCTCTGCTGTAATATCGGCAGGGAGTTTTGCTATTTCTGGAGTAAACCACCATGTCTGAAGGCTGGAACATTGCCGTCCTGGGCGCAACTGGCGCTGTGGGCGAAGCCCTGCTTGAAACGCTGGCTGAACGTCAGTTCCCGGTTGGGGAAATTTATGCACTGGCACGTAACGAAAGCGCAGGCGAACAACTGCGCTTTGGTGGTAAGACAATCACCGTGCAGGATGCCGCTGAATTCGACTGGACGCAGGCGCAACTGGCATTTTTTGTCGCAGGCAAAGAAGCGACCGCTGCCTGGGTTGAAGAAGCGACCAACGCGGGTTGTCTGGTGATCGACAGCAGCGGATTGTTTGCTCTCGAACCCGACGTACCGCTGGTGGTGCCGGAAGTAAACCCGTTTGTACTGACCGATTACCGCAACCGGAATGTCATCGCCGTACCGGACAGCCTGACCAGCCAGTTACTGGCGGCACTGAAACCGTTAATCGATCAAGGCGGTTTGTCTCGTATCAGCGTCACCAGCCTGATTTCTGCCTCCGCCCAGGGTAAAAAAGCGGTCGATGCGTTAGCGGGGCAGAGCGCGAAACTGCTGAACGGTATTCCGATTGATGAAGAAGATTTCTTTGGGCGTCAGCTGGCGTTCAACATGCTGCCCTTATTGCCGGATCGCGAAGGTAGCGTGCGCGAAGAACGCCGTATCGTCGATGAAGTGCGCAAAATCATGCAGGACGAAGGACTGATGATCTCGGCAAGTGTTGTTCAGGCACCGGTATTTTACGGTCATGCCCAGATGGTCAATTTTGAAGCACTGCGTCCGCTGGCGGCAGAAGAAGCGCGTGATGCGTTTGCTCAAAGCGAAGATATTGAGCTTTCTGAAGAGAATGAATTTCCAACGCAGGTGGGCGATGCTTCCGGGTCGCCGCATCTTTCTGTTGGTTGCGTGCGTAATGACTATGGTATGCCGGAGCAAATTCAGTTCTGGTCGGTGGCTGATAACGTTCGCTTTGGCGGCGCATTGATGGCAGTGAAGATCGCTGAAAAACTGGTGCAGGAGTACCTGTACTAATGTCCGACCAGCAACAACCGCCAGTTTATAAAATTGCGCTGGGCATTGAGTACGACGGCAGCAGATATTACGGCTGGCAACGGCAGAACGAAGTTCGCAGCGTGCAGGAGAAGCTGGAAAAGGCGCTCTCGCAGGTGGCGAATGAACCGATCACCGTCTTCTGCGCCGGGCGTACCGACGCAGGTGTACACGGCACCGGGCAGGTTGTGCATTTCGAAACGACCGCGCAGCGCAAAGACGCTGCGTGGACGTTGGGCGTAAATGCGAATTTACCTGGTGACATCGCCGTGCGTTGGGTTAAAGCTGTACCCGATGATTTTCATGCCAGATTTAGCGCCACGGCTCGCCGTTATCGCTACATCATCTACAATCATCGCCTGCGCCCGGCAGTGCTGAGTAAAGGGGTAACCCACTTTTACGAACCGCTGGACGCCGAACGGATGCATCGGGCTGCGCAATGCCTGCTGGGCGAGAATGATTTCACCTCGTTCCGCGCGGTGCAATGTCAGTCCCGAACGCCGTGGCGCAACGTTATGCATATCAACGTCACGCGTCACGGTCCTTATGTGGTGGTGGATATCAAAGCGAATGCCTTTGTACACCATATGGTGAGGAATATTGTAGGCAGCCTGATGGAAGTCGGTGCCCACAACCAGCCAGAGAGCTGGATAGCAGAGCTGTTGGCGGCAAAGGACAGAACGCTGGCGGCAGCAACGGCGAAAGCGGAAGGTCTATATCTGGTTGCGGTGGATTACCCTGACCGGTTTGATCTTCCAAAGCCGCCAATGGGCCCGCTATTTCTGGCGGACTAACGAGAATAATGCTCTGAACATTTCAGGCCGTAGCCAGCGCAGTTACGGCCTGAAAGAGTAAGAGCAAAAGGCATAGGCAATTATGGACCTGATTTATTTCCTCATCGATTTTATCCTGCACATTGATGTGCATCTGGCGGAGCTGGTCGCAGAGTATGGCGTCTGGGTTTATGCCATCCTGTTTTTGATTTTGTTCTGTGAAACCGGTCTGGTGGTGACACCGTTTCTGCCGGGAGATTCGCTGCTGTTTGTTGCCGGGGCACTGGCTTCGCTTGAAACCAACGATCTCAATGTTCATATGATGGTCGTACTGATGTTAATTGCCGCGATTGTTGGTGATGCGGTCAACTACACCATCGGGCGATTGTTCGGCGAGAAATTATTCAGTAATCCGAACTCGAAAATTTTCCGCCGTAGCTATCTCGACAAAACGCATCAGTTTTATGAGAAACACGGCGGCAAAACCATTATTCTTGCCCGTTTTGTGCCAATCGTCAGAACGTTCGCCCCGTTCGTTGCGGGGATGGGCCACATGTCGTACCGTCATTTCGCCGCTTACAATGTGATCGGCGCGCTGTTATGGGTGCTGCTTTTTACCTACGCAGGCTATTTCTTCGGTACAATCCCAATGGTTCAGGATAACCTTAAGCTGCTGATCGTCGGGATTATTGTGGTTTCCATATTGCCGGGCGTCATCGAAATTATCCGTCACAAACGCGCTGCGGCACGCGCCGCAAAATAAAGTAACTCGGCGGTTCGACCACTTTTTTATCCAAAGTTTCGGGCTGTTATGTTTTAATGTGCAACATTGATGGTCTGTTGGGGGCAAAAATGGCATTATGCGTCCCCAAAGATAAAACTGGCATCGAACCAGGTTCAGACAGAAAGGTCCCTAATGAGCTGGATTGAACGAATTAAAAGCAACATTACTCCCACCCGCAAGGCAAGCATTCCTGAAGGTGTGTGGACTAAGTGTGATAGCTGCGGTCAGGTTTTATACCGTGCAGAGCTGGAACGTAATCTTGAGGTCTGTCCGAAGTGTGACCATCACATGCGTATGACGGCGCGTAATCGCCTGCATAGCCTGTTAGATGAAGGAAGCCTTGTGGAGCTGGGTAGCGAGCTTGAGCCGAAAGATGTGCTGAAGTTCCGTGACTCCAAAAAGTATAAAGATCGTCTGGCATCAGCACAGAAAGAAACCGGCGAAAAAGACGCGCTGGTCGTAATGAAAGGCACCCTGTATGGAATGCCGGTCGTTGCTGCTGCCTTCGAATTTGCCTTTATGGGCGGTTCAATGGGATCCGTAGTGGGTGCTCGTTTTGTGCGTGCCGTTGAGCAGGCGCTGGAAGACAACTGCCCGCTGATCTGCTTTTCCGCCTCTGGTGGCGCACGTATGCAAGAGGCGCTGATGTCGCTGATGCAGATGGCCAAAACCTCTGCGGCGCTGGCGAAAATGCAAGAGCGCGGTCTGCCGTACATTTCCGTGCTGACCGATCCGACCATGGGCGGTGTTTCTGCAAGTTTCGCGATGCTTGGCGATCTCAATATTGCTGAACCGAAAGCGTTGATCGGCTTTGCCGGCCCGCGTGTGATTGAACAGACCGTTCGCGAAAAACTGCCGCCGGGATTCCAGCGCAGTGAGTTCCTGATCGAAAAAGGCGCGATCGACATGATCGTCCGTCGTCCGGAAATGCGCCTGAAACTGGCGAGCATTCTGGCGAAGCTGATGAATCTGCCAGCGCCAAATCCTGAAGCGCCACGTGAAGGCGAAGTGGTGCCACCAGCACCGGATCAGGAACCTGAGGCCTGATAACTGATAAGGGCAGGGCCGCTGGCTCTGCCCTTTTGCTATTATCCCCGTAATGAATCAGCGGATACCATGATTATCAAACGCACACCTCAAGCCGCGTCGCCTTTGGCTTCGTGGCTTTCTTATCTGGAAAACCTGCACAGTAAGACTATCGATCTCGGCCTTGAGCGCGTAAGCCAGGTGGCAGCGCGTCTCGGCGTTCTGAAACCAGCACCGTTTGTGTTTACCGTTGCAGGTACGAATGGCAAAGGCACAACCTGTCGCACGCTGGAATCGATACTCATGGCGGCAGGGTACAAAGTGGGGGTTTACAGTTCGCCGCATCTGGTGCGTTATACCGAGCGCGTTCGTGTACAGGGTCAGGAACTACCAGAATCGGCCCACACCGCCTCTTTTGCTGAGATTGAATCGGCACGCGGTGATATTTCCCTGACCTATTTTGAATACGGCACGTTGTCGGCGCTGTGGCTGTTTAAACAGGCGCAACTTGATGTGGTAATTCTGGAAGTGGGGCTGGGGGGGCGTCTGGATGCCACCAATATTGTCGATGCTGATGTGGCTGTGGTGACCAGCATTGCGCTGGATCATACCGACTGGCTGGGGCCAGATCGCGAAAGCATTGGTCGCGAGAAAGCGGGGATCTTCCGCAGTGAAAGACCGGCGATCGTTGGTGAACCTGAAATGCCGTACACCATCGCCGATGTAGCGCATGAGAAGGGCGCACTGTTGCGACGTCGAGGCGTAGAGTGGAATTATTTCGTCAGCGACCATGGCTGGTCGTTTACTGACGCAAACGGTACGCTGGAAAACCTGCCGTTACCGCTTGTCCCACAACCGAATGCCGCAACGGCGCTGGCTGCGCTGCGTGCCAGCGGTCTGGAGGTCAGTGAACAGGCAATTCGCGATGGCATTGCCAGCGCAATTTTGCCGGGACGTTTCCAGATTGTGAGCGAGTCGCCACGCGTCATTTTTGATGTCGCCCATAATCCCCATGCGGCAGAATATCTTACCGGGCGTATGAAAGCGTTACCGAAAAACGGGCGCGTACTGGCAGTAATCGGTATGCTACATGATAAAGATATTGCTGGTACATTGGCCTGGTTGAAAAGCGTGGTGGATGACTGGTATTGTGCGCCACTGGAAGGGCCGCGCGGTGCCACGGCAGAACAACTGCTTGAGCATTTGGGTAACGGCAAATCATTTGATAGCGTTGCGCAGGCATGGGATGCCGCAATGGCAGACGCTAAACCGGAAGATACCGTGCTGGTGTGTGGTTCATTCCACACGGTCGCACATGTCATGGAAGTGATTGACGCGAGGAGAAGCGGTGGCGAGTAAGTTTCAGAATCGGTTAGTTGGCACAATAGTGCTGGTGGCGCTGGGAGTGATTGTGCTGCCAGGGCTGCTGGACGGGCAGAAAAAACATTATCAGGATGAGTTCGCGGCAATCCCGCTGGTGCCTAAAGCGGGCGATCGTGATGAGCCTGATATGATGCCAGCCGCTACCCAGGCATTGCCGACACAGCCGCCGGAAGGGGCTGCAGAGGAGGTGCGTGCGGGCGATGCTGTGGCACCTTCGCTCGATCCGGCAATCATTGCAGCCAATAATACCGAGTTTGAACCGGAACCTGCACCGGTCGCTCCGCCGAAGCCGAAACCGGTGGAACCGCCTAAACCGAAAGTGGAAGCACCTGCGCCGAAGCCAGAACCGAAACCGGTCGTGGAGGAAAAAGCTGCACCGACGGGTAAAGCGTATGTTGTGCAACTGGGTGCGCTGAAAAATGCCGACAAAGTGAATGAGATTGTTGGTAAATTGCGCGGTGCGGGATACCGGGTTTATACGTCGCCGTCAACGCCAGTACAGGGCAAAATTACCCGTATTCTGGTTGGGCCGGATGCCTCGAAAGAGAAGCTGAAAGGCTCGCTGGGTGAGCTTAAGCAACTTTCTGGCTTAAGCGGCGTGGTAATGGGCTATACGCCGAATTAATACGGTTTTGCCTGATGCGACGCTGGCGCGTCTTATCAGGCCTACGCAGGGGTAGAACCGTAGGTCGGATAAGGCGTTTATGCCGCATCCGACAGCCGTTGCCTGATGCGACACTGGCGCGTCTTATCAGGCCTACGCAGGAGTAGAACCGTAGGTCGGATAAGGCGTTCACGCCGCATCCGACATGTATTGCCCGATGCCGCAAAGGCAAAAAAAAACGATGGCGTTGAATGTTTTTTCAGCGCCATTTTTATTGATGCGCGGGAAGGAAATCCCTACGCAAACGTTTTCTTTTTCTGTTAGAATGCGCCCCGAACAGGATGACAGGGCGTAAAATCGTGGGACACATATGGTCTGGATTGATTACGCCATAATCGCGGTGATTGCTTTTTCCTCTCTGGTTAGCCTGATCCGTGGCTTTGTTCGTGAAGCGTTATCGCTGGTGACATGGGGTTGTGCTTTCTTTGTCGCCAGTCATTACTACACTTACCTGTCAGTCTGGTTTACGGGCTTTGAAGACGAACTGGTTCGAAATGGGATTGCCATCGCGGTACTGTTTATTGCCACACTTATCGTTGGCGCTATCGTGAACTTCGTGATAGGCCAGCTAGTGGAGAAAACAGGGTTGTCAGGCACCGATCGGGTGCTGGGCGTCTGTTTCGGTGCGTTGCGTGGTGTGCTGATT
Organism: Escherichia sp. MR; assembly: GCF_005280595.1. NCBI lineage: Bacteria > Pseudomonadati > Pseudomonadota > Gammaproteobacteria > Enterobacterales > Enterobacteriaceae > Escherichia > Escherichia sp. MR. Next base: position 59,204 of record NZ_SZVK01000008.1, read on the forward strand.
GTTGCTGCCATTCTTTTCTTTCTGGACTCCTTTACCGGAGTGTCGAAAAGCGAAGACTGGAGCAAATCACAGCTGATTCCACAGTTCAGTTTTATCATCAGATGGTTTTTTGATTATCTGCAAAGCTCGTCAAGTTTCTTGCCCAGAGCGTAAGTGCTCTGAGATGTGGCTTAACGAGGAAAAAGACGTATGTGCGGTATTGTCGGTATCGCCGGTGTTATGCCGGTTAACCAATCGATTTATGATGCCTTAACGGTGCTTCAGCATCGCGGTCAGGATGCCGCCGGCATCATCACCATTGATGCCAATAACTGCTTCCGTTTGCGTAAAGCGAACGGGCTGGTGAGCGATGTATTTGAAGCTCGCCATATGCAGCGTTTACAGGGCAATATGGGCATTGGTCATGTGCGTTACCCTACGGCTGGCAGCTCCAGCGCCTCTGAAGCACAGCCGTTTTACGTTAACTCCCCGTATGGCATCACGCTTGCCCATAATGGCAATCTGACTAATGCTCACGAGTTGCGTAAAAAGCTGTTTGAAGAAAAACGCCGCCACATCAACACCACTTCCGACTCGGAAATTCTGCTCAATATCTTCGCCAGCGAACTGGACAACTTTCGCCATTATCCGCTGGAAGCCGACAACATTTTTGCTGCCATTGCCGCCACAAACCGCCTGATCCGTGGCGCGTATGCCTGTGTGGCGATGATTATCGGTCACGGTATGGTTGCTTTCCGCGATCCTAACGGCATTCGTCCGCTGGTGTTAGGAAAACGCGATATTGATGAGAATCGCACAGAATATATGGTCGCTTCTGAAAGCGTTGCGCTCGACACCCTGGGCTTTGAGTTCCTGCGTGATGTCGCACCGGGTGAAGCGATTTACATCACTGAAGATGGTCAGTTGTTTACCCGCCAGTGTGCCGATAATCCAGTCAGCAATCCATGCCTGTTTGAGTATGTTTACTTTGCCCGCCCGGACTCGTTCATCGACAAAATTTCCGTTTACAGCGCGCGTGTGAATATGGGAACGAAGCTTGGCGAAAAAATTGCCCGTGAATGGGAAGATCTGGATATCGACGTGGTTATTCCGATCCCGGAAACTTCCTGCGATATCGCACTGGAAATTGCTCGTATTCTGGGTAAACCGTACCGTCAGGGGTTTGTCAAAAATCGTTACGTTGGTCGCACCTTTATCATGCCGGGTCAGCAACTGCGTCGTAAGTCCGTGCGGCGTAAACTGAACGCTAACCGTGCCGAGTTCCGCGATAAAAACGTCCTGCTGGTCGATGACTCTATCGTCCGTGGCACCACCTCTGAGCAAATTATCGAGATGGCGCGTGAAGCCGGAGCGAAGAAAGTGTACCTCGCTTCTGCGGCACCGGAAATCCGCTTCCCGAACGTTTACGGTATTGATATGCCGAGCGCCACGGAGCTTATCGCCCACGGTCGTGAAGTAGATGAAATTCGCCAGATCATCGGTGCTGACGGTCTGATTTTCCAGGATCTGAACGATCTGATCGAAGCCGTTCGCGCTGAAAACCCGGATATCCAGCAGTTTGAATGCTCGGTGTTCAACGGCGTCTACGTCACCAAAGATGTTGATCAGGGCTATCTCGATTTCCTCGATACTTTACGTAATGACGACGCCAAAGCAGTGCAACGTCAGAACGAAGTGGAAAATCTCGAAATGCATAACGAAGGATGATGCCTTCACTCAGGGTGCCAGTCTGGCACCCTGACTTGCAACTCTCACCGAAATCCTGCAAAGTCTGCCTGCAAGTCTGACAGGGCAACTCTTTATGAAACGACTCATTGTGGGCATCAGCGGTGCCAGCGGCGCGATTTATGGCGTGCGCTTATTACAGGTTCTGCGTGATGTCGCAGACGTTGAAACACATCTGGTGATGAGCCAGGCGGCACGCCAGACCTTATCCCTCGAAACGGATTTTTCCCTGCGCGAAGTGCAGGCATTAGCCGATGTCACGCACGATGCGCGCGATATTGCCGCCAGCATCTCTTCCGGTTCTTTCCAGACACTGGGGATGGTGATTTTACCCTGTTCAATCAAAACACTGTCCGGTATTGTCCATAGCTATACTGATGGCTTACTGACCCGTGCGGCAGATGTGGTGCTGAAAGAGCGTCGTCCGTTGGTGCTCTGCGTGCGTGAAACTCCGTTGCACTTAGGCCACCTGCGTTTAATGACTCAGGCGGCAGAAATCGGTGCGGTGATTATGCCTCCCGTTCCGGCGTTTTATCATCGCCCGCAATCCCTTGATGATGTGATAAATCAGACGGTTAACCGTGTTCTTGACCAGTTTGCGATAACCCTTCCTGAAGATCTCTTTGCCCGCTGGCAGGGCGCATAATTCCGCTGTTGCCCTGTTTCAGGGCAATTTTGCAACCGCGATCAAATCCTCGACATTTTGTTCCTGCCATTCAATCGAAACGCTGCGATTCAACCGCCATACCTGCTATCTTCAACTTTAGGACAATAGTGCAACGTCTTATTAACATATTTAACGTTGAATGTTAATGTTGCCGTCAAGATGGCATAAGACCTGCATGAAAGAGCCTGCAAACACACAACACAATACACAACATAAAAAAGCCATTTCACTTGAGGGTTATGTATGAAGAAGTCGATTCTCGCTCTGTCTTTGTTAGTCGGTATTTCCGCAGCGGCCTCCAGCTATGCGGCGCTACCGGAGACGGTACGTATCGGAACGGATACCACCTATGCACCGTTCTCATCGAAAGATGCCAAAGGTGACTTTGTTGGCTTTGATATCGATCTCGGTAACGAGATGTGCAAACGGATGCAGGTGAAATGTACCTGGGTTGCCAGTGACTTTGATGCGCTGATCCCCTCACTGAAAGCGAAAAAAATCGACGCCATTATTTCGTCGCTCTCCATTACTGATAAACGTCAGCAGGAGATTGCCTTCTCTGACAAGTTGTACGCCGCAGATTCTCGTTTGATTGCCGCCAAAGGTTCGCCGATCCAGCCGACGCTGGATTCACTGAAAGGTAAACATGTTGGCGTGCTGCAAGGCTCTACCCAGGAAGCGTATGCCAATGATAACTGGCGTAGTAAAGGCGTCGATGTGGTGGCCTATGCTAACCAGGATTTGGTCTATTCCGATCTGGATGCAGGCCGTCTGGATGCCGCTTTGCAGGACGAAGTCGCGGCCAGCGAAGGATTCCTCAAGCAACCTGCCGGTAAAGAGTTCGCCTTTGCTGGCTCATCAGTGAAAGACAAAAAATACTTCGGTGATGGTACAGGCGTAGGGCTACGTAAAGATGATGCCGAACTGAAAGCCGCTTTTGATAAGGCGCTTGGCGAACTGCGTCAGGACGGCACTTACGACAAGATGGCGAAAAAGTATTTCGACTTTAATGTCTACGGTGACTGATACGTCGCTGGGAAGCTGTACCTGATGGAATGATCATCATGGTGCACGCCAGGTTTGTTGCACTATCGTGGTGCATTGAAATGCATACTTAAGCATTTTTAATGAAAAATAATACGTCTAACGGGGCGGGATATTTTGCCTTGATGGTCAATTTTATGGCACGATAAGTGTAACAAACCTGTAAATATTCCCTATAAAAAGACTGTCAGTTGAGGACATTATGAAAAAACTGGTGCTATCGCTCTCTCTGGTTCTGGCCTTCTCCAGCGCAACTGCGGCATTTGCTGCGATTCCGCAAAACATCCGCATCGGTACCGACCCGACCTATGCGCCATTTGAATCAAAAAATTCACAAGGCGAACTGGTTGGCTTTGACATCGATCTGGCGAAGGAGCTATGTAAACGCATCAATACGCAATGTACGTTTGTCGAAAACCCGCTGGATGCGTTAATCCCGTCCTTAAAAGCGAAGAAGATTGACGCCATCATGTCATCGCTTTCCATTACGGAAAAACGTCAGCAAGAAATTGCCTTCACCGACAAACTGTACGCTGCCGATTCTCGTCTGGTGGTGGCGAAAAATTCCGACATTCAGCCGACAGTCGAGTCGCTGAAAGGCAAGCGGGTAGGCGTATTGCAGGGCACCACCCAGGAGACATTTGGTAATGAACACTGGGCGCCCAAAGGCATTGAAATCGTCTCTTATCAGGGACAGGACAACATTTATTCTGACCTGACTGCCGGACGTATTGATGCCGCGTTCCAGGATGAGGTCGCCGCCAGCGAAGGTTTTCTCAAACAACCCGTCGGTAAAGATTACAAATTCGGTGGCCCGTCTGTTAAAGATGAAAAACTGTTTGGCGTAGGCACCGGCATGGGTCTGCGTAAAGAAGATAACGAACTGCGCGAGGCACTGAACAAAGCCTTTGCCGAAATGCGCGCTGACGGTACTTACGAGAAACTGGCGAAAAAGTACTTCGATTTTGATGTTTATGGTGGTTAATCACCATCGGTGAAGGAAAGCCCGCTCCCTTCGGGTAACCGGAGGGAGACAAGAGGCGGTAATTCACCACACATAACAGGACAGGCAGCATGTTGTATGGGTTTTCAGGTGTTATTTTACAGGGTGCGCTCGTCACGCTGGAGCTGGCTATCAGCTCTGTAGTGCTCGCTGTAATCATCGGTTTAATTGGCGCTGGCGGTAAGCTCTCGCAAAATCGGCTTTCGGGGCTGATTTTCGAAGGATACACCACGCTGATTCGTGGCGTGCCGGACTTGGTGTTGATGCTGCTGATTTTCTACGGTTTGCAGATTGCGTTAAACACGGTGACGGAGGCGATGGGCGTCGGGCAGATTGATATCGACCCGATGGTCGCCGGCATTATCACTCTCGGTTTTATCTACGGTGCTTATTTTACCGAAACGTTCCGTGGCGCGTTTATGGCAGTGCCGAAAGGACATATAGAGGCGGCGACGGCGTTCGGTTTTACTCGTGGGCAAGTGTTTCGGCGGATCATGTTTCCGGCGATGATGCGTTACGCCCTGCCGGGGATTGGCAACAACTGGCAGGTAATCCTCAAATCTACAGCCCTGGTTTCGTTACTCGGCCTGGAAGATGTGGTCAAAGCCACGCAGTTGGCAGGAAAAAGTACCTGGGAACCGTTCTATTTCGCCATCGTCTGTGGCGTGATTTATCTGGTTTTCACCACCGTTTCCAATGGTGTGCTGCTGTTCCTTGAGCGCCGCTATTCCGTGGGTGTGAAGAGGGCTGACCTGTGATCGAAATCTTACATGAATACTGGAAACCACTGCTGTGGACCGATGGTTATCGTTTTACCGGCGTGGCGATCACCCTGTGGCTGCTGATTTTGTCGGTAGTGATAGGCGGAATTCTGGCGCTGTTTCTGGCGATTGGTCGCGTCTCAAGTAATAAATACATCCAGTTTCCAATCTGGTTATTTACCTATATTTTTCGCGGTACGCCGCTGTATGTTCAGCTGCTGGTGTTCTATTCTGGCATGTACACGCTGGAGATTGTTAAGGGCACCGAGTTCCTTAATGCCTTTTTCCGCAGTGGCCTGAACTGTACCGTGCTGGCGCTGACGCTCAACACCTGTGCTTACACCACTGAGATTTTTGCCGGGGCGATCCGTTCGGTGCCGCACGGGGAAATCGAAGCCGCCAGAGCCTACGGTTTCTCAAGCTTTAAAATGTATCGCTGCATTATTTTGCCATCGGCGCTGCGTATTGCGTTACCGGCCTACAGCAACGAAGTGATCCTGATGTTGCATTCTACTGCGCTGGCTTTTACCGCCACAGTGCCGGATCTGCTGAAAATTGCCCGCGATATCAACGCCGCCACGTATCAACCATTTACCGCCTTCGGCATTGCCGCTGTGCTCTATTTAATTATCTCTTATGTCCTGATAAGCCTGTTCCGTAAAGCGGAAAAACGCTGGTTGCAGCATGTGAAACCTTCTTCAACGCACTGAGAATACGATGTCCGAGAATAAATTAAACGTTATCGATTTGCACAAACGCTACGGTGAACACGAAGTGCTGAAAGGGGTCTCTCTGCAAGCGAACGCCGGAGATGTGATAAGCATCATCGGATCGTCGGGATCGGGGAAAAGTACCTTTCTGCGTTGCATTAACTTCCTCGAAAAACCGAGCGAAGGATCGATCGTGGTTAACGGCCAGACCATCAATCTGGTGCGTGATAAAGACGGCCAACTCAAAGTCGCCGATAAAAATCAGCTGCGCTTACTGCGCACACGCCTGACGATGGTGTTCCAGCACTTCAATCTCTGGAGCCACATGACGGTACTGGAAAACGTCATGGAAGCGCCGATTCAGGTGCTGGGTCTGAGTAAGCACGAAGCACGCGAGCGGGCGGTGAAGTATCTGGCGAAAGTCGGCATAGACGAACGTGCGCAGGGGAAATACCCGGTGCATCTTTCCGGCGGTCAGCAACAGCGTGTTTCCATCGCAAGGGCGCTGGCAATGGAACCGGAGGTTCTGCTGTTTGATGAACCTACCTCGGCGCTCGATCCTGAACTGGTAGGCGAAGTGTTGCGTATTATGCAGCAGCTCGCAGAAGAGGGAAAAACGATGGTTGTAGTGACCCACGAAATGGGCTTTGCCCGCCACGTCTCCACGCATGTAATTTTTCTTCATCAAGGGAAAATTGAAGAAGAGGGGTCGCCAGAACAGTTATTCGGCAACCCGCAAAGTCCGCGTCTGCAACAGTTCCTTAAAGGTTCGCTGAAATAATTACCTCTCCGGTGGCTAATGCTGCCGGAGTATTTTCAGGGGGAATTTGCGAGTCAGCTTCCGCTGAAATGTAAAAGTTGCAGTCCGCTAAAAATACTTCTGAATTCGCTGTCCAAAGATAAAAACTGCCTGCTGCATTAGCTATTAAGGATGGGTATTGTCACGTCATCTTAAATTTGAGGAGTGACGGAACGCCATGACAATATCGACAACTTCCACGCCGCATGATGCGGTATTTAAATCTTTTTTACGCCATCCAGACACCGCGCGGGATTTTATTGATATTCATCTTCCCGCACCGCTGCACAAACTGTGTGATTTAACGACGCTCAAACTGGAACCCAACAGTTTTATTGATGAAGACCTGCGGCAATATTATTCCGACCTCTTGTGGTCTGTGAAAACGCAGGAGGGCGCAGGCTATATTTATGTAGTGATAGAGCACCAAAGTAAGCCAGAAGAATTAATGGCTTTTCGCATGATGCGCTATTCCATCGCGGCAATGCAAAACCATCTTGATGCGGGCTATAAAGAGCTTCCGTTGGTGATCCCGATGCTGTTTTATCATGGTTGCAGGAGTCCTTACCCTTATTCTCTCTGCTGGCTTGATGAATTTGCGGAGCCAGCTATAGCCCGCAAAATTTATTCATCGGCTTTTCCGCTGGTGGATATTACCGTAGTGCCGGATGACGAGATTATGCAACATCGCAAAATGGCGTTGTTGGAATTAATTCAGAAACATATCCGTCAGCGCGATCTGTTGGGATTAGTCGATCAAATTGTTTCGCTGCTAGTTACAGGGAACACTAATGACAGACAGCTAAAAGCTCTGTTTAATTACGTATTACAAACAGGGGATGCCCAGCGTTTCCGTGCATTTATTGGTGAGATAGCGGAACGTGCACCACAAGAAAAGGAGAAACTGATGACCATTGCTGACAGATTGCGTGAAGAAGGGCGGAATGATGGATTAATTCTGGGCAAACGTGAAGAAGCCCTGCGTATTGCTCAGGAGATGTTGGAGAGAGGTTTAGACAGAGAGTTAGTTCTGATGCTGACCCGACTTTCGCCAGACGATCTTATCGCGCAAAGCTACTAATCCTGTAACGCCGGGAGTTAACTGGCGGATGTTTGCAGTAAACCACATCAGCGAACGACATCCGCCAGCGCCTCTTCTAAATCGTACCAGCGAAACGCAAAACCCGCTTCTTCCAGCCGTTTTGGCAACGCACGTTGTCCGCCCAAGACCAGAACCGATGATTCCCCCATCAGCAAGCGAATAGCTGTGGCAGGGACGCGCAAAATCGCCGGGCGATGCAGCGCATGACCAAGCGCATGGGCAAATTGTTCATTGTGTACCGGATATGGCGAGACCATATTAAATGGCCCGCGCAGATCGTTATCCAGCAGCCAGAGAATACCGTTGACCATATCATCAATATGAATCCAGGCCAGATACTGCCGACCGGAGCCAATCGGACCGCCCAGGCCAAGGCGAAACGGAGGCAGCATTTTACCGAGGATACCGCCATCCGAAGCCAGTACTACGCCGGTACGCAGCAGGCACACTCGTGTTTTGTCGCTTTGCGCCCGACAGGCAATTTCCTCCCAACGGGCGCAGAGTTTATGGGTAAATTCGTTATGTGGCGGTTCTTCTTCGGTGACCACGACTTCACCTAAGTCACCATAATATCCCGCCGCCGAGCCGGAAATGAGCACTGACGGCGGCGTGTCGCTGGCGTTAATCAAATCTACCAGTTTTTGCGTTATATTCCAGCGGCTTTGGCAGAGGCGATCTTTTTGCTCGCGAGTCCAGCGTTTATCGGCTATTGGTTCACCGGCCAGATTGATCACCGCATCAACGCCGTTGAGGTTGCTTTGATCGGCAAGCTCTTGCCATAGTGTCACCTGGGAGCCGAGAACTGAGCTGGCTTTCTGCGGGTTACGTGTTACAACCGTGACCTGATGGCCCAGTTCCAACAAACGTGGGATTAAATGACGACCAATTAATCCCGTTCCTCCAGTGATCACTATGTTCATGCAGCCTCCCGATATGGCGGTTAACGCTGCCAGCGTAAGGTCATGGATACCGAATCCGCGTAGCGCAGCGCGTGCAGTTTATCGATCTCCACTTCAGCATACGTCACCCAGTGATGTTCACGTGCGATATCGAGCACATCCTGAGTTAATTTTTCCAGCAAAGAGAAACGGTTATTCTCTACATGCTGAATAATGTTTTTCGTTACGGTGCGATAATTCAGCGCATCGTTGATATCTTCACTGGTTCGCGCTTTATCGGCGGGGTAGTGGATCGTCACATTGATAACAATATCCTGACGGTTGTTAATCTCTTCGTCCTTAATGCCAATAAACGTTCGTAAACGAAGGTTCTTTATCCGAATAATCGCGGCAGGTTGTGCCATTGCAGGTTCTCCGTTGTTTTATTTAGGATTAAATAATACACGAGAACCAGGTTCTGTTAACTATTCGAAATCTCATCATTTACTTGTGCTTTTAGTAGCGCCTGCCCGGTAGCAGGACGTGAGCGGATTCGTTCATACCAGTTTTTTACTGCCGGATACATTGCGAGTTCAATTCGCTGGCGAGTCCAGGCATTAACCCACGGCCAACAGGCAATATCTGCAATGCTGTAGTTTTCACCGCCCAGCCAGGGCGAGTTTTCCAGGCGCTTATTCAATACATGATACAGACGCTGAGTTTCAACCTGATAACGCTCAATTGCATAGGGAATAGTCTGTGGCGCTGCATGATTAAAATGGTGATTTTGCCCGAGCATCGGCCCCAGGCCTCCAACCTGCCAGAATAACCAATGTAATGTAGTGGCGCGCTCACGCGGTTGATGACCTAAAAATAGCCCTGTTTTTTCCGCCAGATACAACAAAATCGCACCTGATTCAAAGAGGCTTAATGGTTCTCCGCCGTCAGTCGGGGCATGATCAACAATCGCCGGAATTTTATTGTTGGGCGAAATGCGCAAAAACTCCGGGCGAAACTGACCACCTTTACCGAGGTCAACTTTGATTAAGCGATAATCCAGTCCCGCCTCTTCGAGAAACAACGTAATTTTGTGACCATTCGGCGTTGGGGCGAAATAGAGATCGATCATTGCAGCTCCGGTTATCTAATAATCTGAACACATCAAGTATAGAAAGCGCAGCGACTTGTGTAAGTTTTCATCAAGTTACCGTGACAAAAAGGCTCTATAGTTTGATAGCAAGCCCATTTATCGCTGAGGACATAATGAGTAAACCTGCTATCACGCTGTGGTCAGATGCCCATTTTTTCTCCCCTTATGTGTTATCCGCCTGGGTGGCGTTGCAGGAGAAAGGCCTGCCTTTTCATATAAAAACCATCAACCTCGACATCGGTGAACATTTGCGGCCGACGTGGCAAGGTTACGGACAGACACGGCGCGTGCCGTTGTTACAAATTGATGATTTTGAGTTGAGTGAATCCTCTGCCATTGCAGAATATCTGGAGGATCGTTTTGCGCCGCCGACCTGGGAGCGCATTTATCCGCTTGATTTGCAAAATCGGGCGCGAGCACGGCAGATTCAGGCCTGGTTACGCAGCGATCTGATGCCCATCCGCGAAGAACGTTCGACGGATGTTGTCTTTGCTGGTGCGAAAAAAGCGCCACTAACGGCGGAGGGAAAAGCCAGTGTAGAGAAACTGTTCGCGATGGCAGAACATTTACTGGCACATAACCAGCCGAATCTGTTTGGTGAGTGGTGTATTGCGGATACTGATTTGGCGTTAATGATTAACCGCCTGGTATTACAGGGGGATGAGGTGCCGGAACGTCTGGTGGATTATGCAGCATTCCAGTGGCAGAGGGCTTCAGTTCAGCGTTTTATTGCACTTTCGGCGAAGCAATCTGGCTGATAGAGGCGATAGAATCCAGTATCATAGCTTACGTTTTTTCGACGAGGAGTGAGTGATGAAACTGATGTTTGCATCGGACATTCATGGGTCGTTACCGGCGACGGAACGTGTTCTGGACTTGTTTGCCCAGAGCGGAGCTCAGTGGCTGGTGATTCTTGGCGACGTGCTGAATCATGGCCCGAGAAACGCCCTGCCTGAAGGGTATGCGCCAGCCAAAGTAGCCGAACGGCTGAATGAGGTGGCGCATAAAGTTATCGCCGTGCGCGGCAACTGCGATAGCGAAGTGGATCAGATGCTGCTGCACTTCCCGATAACCGCACCGTGGCAACAGGTATTACTGGAAAAACAACGTCTGTTTCTGACGCATGGTCATCTGTTTGGCCCGGATAATCTGCCGACTTTAAACCAGAACGACGTGTTGGTGTACGGTCATACCCATCTACCAGTGGCGGAACAGCGGGGTGAAATCTTCCACTTTAACCCCGGTTCGGTAAGCATCCCGAAAGGCGGTTATCCGGCGAGCTATGGCATGTTGGATGATGACGTACTAAGCGTAATCGCACTCAATGATCAAAGTATCATTGCGCAGATCGCGATTAATCCGTAATTTACCCACAACTCAAAATGCGCCGTAAGAGCGCCAGAAAAAGAAGGTTTCCTGATAATGGAACAGCGTCGTTTGGCAAGTACTGAATGGGTGGATATTGTCAATGAAGAGAACGAAGTCATTGCACAAGCCAGCCGGGAACAAATGCGGGCACAGTGTCTGCGTCATCGTGCAACTTATATTGTCGTGCATGATGGCATGGGCAAAATTCTTGTGCAGCGTCGTACCGAGACAAAAGACTTTTTACCCGGCATGTTAGATGCGACCGCTGGTGGTGTGGTCCAGGCCGATGAGCAACTGCTGGAATCCGCACGTCGCGAAGCGGAAGAAGAGTTGGGCATTGCCGGTGTCCCCTTTGCCGAGCACGGGCAGTTCTATTTCGAAGATAAAAATTGCCGTGTCTGGGGCGCGCTGTTCAGTTGTGTCTCTCACGGTCCATTCGCCCTCCAGGAAGATGAAGTCAGTGAAGTTTGCTGGCTAACGCCGGAAGAAATCACCGCACGTTGCGATGAGTTCACTCCAGACTCGCTGAAAGCACTGGCGTTGTGGATGAAGCGCAATGCCAAAAATGAAGCCGTAGAGACTGAAACGGCAGAATAAAAAAGAGCCGCAATTGCGGCTCTTAACATTTTTAATGGTAGCCCATTAACTGAGCGCCTATCACCACCACGCTGGACATAATAAACAGCAGTCCAAGCAGTGTCGCACCCACTTTCACCCAGTTACGGAAGTCCACCCGGCAAACACCGAGCGTGGCCATTAACGACGCCGAGGTCGGGTAAATGATGTGACTGAAGCCATCGCCGAACTGGAATGCCAGCACGGTAACCTGGCGGTTAACACCGACCAGATCGCCAAGCGGTGCCAGTAATGGCATGGTTAGCGCAGCCTGACCAGAACCGGATGTCACGAAGAAATTAAATACCGCCTGGAAGAGCAACATAAACCAGGCCGCGACCGCGTTATCCAGACCGCTAATGGCATTGGCAATGCTGTTGAGGATAGTATTCAGCACGCTGGCCTCACCAGCTTCACCGTTACCCACCAGCAGCAAAATCCCTTTGGCGAAACCTACCAGCAGGGCAGGGGCGATCATCATTCGCGCGCCTTCGGTAAAGGATGAAGCCATGGTATTTACCGTCATGCCGTTAAGACGGAAGACAACGCCGATGATGCCAATCACCAGCCCCATAGTGAAGAACTGGCTGGCGATTTCTGGAATAAACCATGCATTAACGATCACGCCCCAAATTACCCAGACCATCACGGCGGTCAGGACAATCAATACCAGCCAGTCACCAAAGGTAAATGGACGTTGTTCAACATCAGCCTGCTTTTCACGAAAGAAGCGGTCGGACTCATGCACGCGTGACAGAAGAGGATTCTTTTTCACTCGTGAGGCATAAACCATGGTAAAGATCAGGCCAATCAGAGTCGCGATAACCCACACTACAATGCGCAGGCCGGAGCCGGAAAGCACCGGAACGCCAGCAATCCCCTGGGCGACAACCACGCAGAACGGGTTCATCCACGAGCTGGCAAAACCGATTTGCGTGGCGATATAGGTCACCAGGACGGTAGTAATACTGTCATAACCCAGTCGTACCATTAGCGGGGCAATGATGATGGCAAAGGCGACAGCCTCTTCTCCCATGCCGAACACCGCACCACCGAGCGAAAAGAGAATAAACAGCGCCGGAATAAAGAGAATTTCATTCCCTCGTGTATGGCGGATAAGCGCCAGGATGCCGTTATCAATGGTTCCTGTACGCATCACGATGCCAAATGCACCGCCAATCACCAGCATAAACATGATGATGCCAACGGCTGTCCCGTATTTCGATCCGGAGGTTAACCCTTCAAACGGGAAGTTCATCAGGCCTGGACGTTCATCTCCGGTCGTGAACAGTTGTACGCGATGATACTCAGGTTCGCCGGCCTCGTTGGTCAGAATGCGAAATGAGTGAGGGTCTACGACTTTGCGTGTTTTCGTCTGACCATCAACCTGGTACTGCACTTCCTGACTGTCAAACATCCCCACCGGAACAACCCATGTGGCGAGGCTGGTTAAAATAGCGACAAAAAAGATAATCACCAGCGTATCGGGCATTGCCCATCTTCTGGTTGGTTTGGATTCAGTTATTGCGGACATAGCGCAAATTTTCCCTTGCACAAGACAAAGTGGTAAGTATGCAAAGTGATATGGCGCAATTCATTGATGCAGCGCAGTTAAGCAAGATAATCAGAAAGGAGTAATGCAAATTAAGAGAATAAAAAACCGGAAATAGTGACTATTTCCGGTTCAGATATCCGCAGCGTAAGGCTGCGGATGATGACGAGATTACTGCTGCTGTGCAGACTGAATCGCAGTCAGCGCGATGGTATAGACGATGTCGTCAACCAGAGCGCCACGGGACAGGTCGTTAACTGGCTTGCGCATACCCTGCAGCATCGGCCCGATGGAGATCAGGTCGGCAGAACGCTGTACCGCTTTGTAGGTGGTGTTACCGGTGTTCAGATCCGGGAAGATGAACACGGTAGCGCGACCTGCAACCGGAGAGTTCGGTGCTTTAGATTTCGCAACGTCAGCCATTACCGCAGCGTCGTACTGCAGCGGACCGTCGATCATCAGGTCAGGACGTTTTTCCTGCGCCAGACGAGTTGCTTCGCGAACTTTTTCTACGTCGCTACCTGCACCAGAAGTACCGGTGGAGTAGGAGAGCATAGCAACACGCGGTTCGATACCGAAGGCAGCGGCGGAATCTGCGGACTGAATCGCAATTTCTGCCAGCTGTTCTGCGGTCGGATCCGGGTTGATCGCACAGTCACCGTAAACGTAAACCTGTTCCGGCAGCAGCATGAAGAACACGGAAGATACCAGAGAGCTGCCCGGTGCAGTTTTGATCAGCTGCAGTGGCGGACGGATGGTGTTTGCGGTGGTGTGGACAGCACCGGAAACCAGACCATCAACTTCATCCTGTTCCAGCATCAGCGTACCGAGAACCACGTTGTCTTCCAGCTGTTCGCGGGCAACGGTTTCGGTCATGCCTTTGTTCTTACGCAGCTCGACCAGACGAGCAACATAGCTTTCGCGAACCACTTCTGGATCAACGATTTCAATGCCTGCGCCCAGTTCTACGCCCTGAGACGCGGCAACGCGGTTGATCTCTGCCGGGTTACCCAGCAGTACGCAAGTTGCGATACCACGTTCAGCACAGATAGCGGCTGCTTTAACGGTACGCGGTTCGTCGCCTTCCGGCAGAACGATACGTTTGCCCGCTTTGCGCGCCAGTTCGGTCAGCTGATAACGGAACGCCGGCGGAGACAGACGACGGCTGCGCTCGGAAGTGGCAGTCAGAGAATCGATCCAGTCAGCGTTGATGTAGTTAGCAACATATTCCTGAACTTTCTCGATACGCTCGTGATCGTCAACCGGAACTTCCAGGTTGAAGCTCTGCAGGCTCAGAGAAGTCTGCCAGGTGTTGGTGTTCACCATAAATACCGGCAGGCCGGTAGCGAAAGCACGTTCGCACAGTTTAGAAATGCGCGCGTCCATTTCGTAGCCGCCAGTCAGCAGCAGGGCACCGATCTCTACGCCGTTCATTGCAGCCAGGCAAGCGGCAACCAGCACGTCAGGACGGTCTGCGGAAGTCACCAGCAGAGAACCAGCACGGAAGTGCTCCAGCATGTGCGGAATGCTGCGTGCGCAGAAAGTGACGGATTTAACGCGGCGAGTGTTGATGTCGCCTTCGTTGATGATGGTCGCATTCAGGTGACGCGCCATATCGATCGCACGGGTTGCGATCAGATCAAAGCTCCACGGCACAGCGCCGAGAACCGGCAGCGGGCTGGATTCTTGCAGCTTCGCCGGATCGACGTTGTTGACTTTAGCTTTGGAAGAGTCGTCGAAAATCTCGGACAGATCCGGGCGAGTACGACCCTGTTCATCAACCGGTGCATTCAGTTTGTTAACGATAACGCCGGTGATGTTGGTGTTTTTGGCACCGCCGAAGCTGTTGCGGGTCAGTTCGATACGCTCTTTCAGCTGTTCCGGGGTGTCAGTGCCCTGAGACATGACGAAGACGATTTCCGCGTTCAGCGTTTTAGCGATTTCGTAGTTCAGAGACTGGGCAAATTGGTGCTTACGTGTCGGGACCAGACCTTCAACCAGAACCACTTCAGCGTCTTTGGTGTTAGCGTGGTAGTTCGCGACGATCTCTTCCATCAGCACATCTTTTTTATTGCTGGAAAGCAGACCTTCAACGTAACTCATTTTCAGCGGTTCAGCGGCTGTCGTGGTGGAAGAATTCGCACGCACAATAGTCGTTGTCTGATCGGGCGCATCGCCACCGGTACGCGGCTGAGCGATAGGTTTGAAAACGCTCAGACGAACGCCTTTGCGTTCCATTGCACGGATCACGCCAAGACTGACGCTGGTCAGACCGACGCTGGTTCCGGTAGGGATCAGCATAATAATACGGGACACGGTTTATCCTCTTTCGTTACCGCCGGTTTGGCGGGTTACAAAACAGCACCGCCAGCAGGGCTGGCGGTGTGGAATTAGGCGGTCAGGCGGCAGGCGTCTTGCGCGATAACCAGCTCTTCGTTGGTTGGGATCACAACAGCAGGGCGGGTGCCTTCTTTGTTGATGAAACCAGATTTGCCGAAACGTGCAGCCAGGTTGCGTTCATGATCAACTTCAAAGCCCAGCACGCCCAGTTTGCCCAGAGACAGTTCACGAACCATCGCGGCATTTTCACCGATACCACCGGTGAATACAACAGCGTCCAGACGGCCATCCATCAGTGCAGTGTATGCACCGATGTATTTCGCCAGACGGTGGCAGTAAACGTCCATTGCGCGCTTCGCGTCTTCTTTAGTCGCGTAGTTGTCTTCAACATAGCGGCAGTCGCTGGTGACTTCAGTCAGACCCAGCAGGCCAGACTCTTTGGTCAGCATTTTGTTGATTGCGTCAACGCTCATGCCCAGGGTGTCGTGCAGGTGGAAGATGATAGCCGGGTCGATATCGCCAGAGCGAGTACCCATTACCAGACCTTCCAGCGGGGTCAGACCCATAGAGGTGTCAACGCATTTACCGTTGCGGATAGCAGAAACGGAACCACCGTTGCCCAGGTGGCAGGTGATGATGTTCAGCTCTTCTACCGGTTTGTTCAGCATTTTTGCCGCTTCCTGGGTTACATAGAAGTGGCTGGTGCCGTGCGCGCCGTAACGACGGATGCCGTGCTCTTTGTACAGGTTGTACGGCAGGGCGTAGAGGTAAGACTCTTCCGGCATAGTCTGGTGGAACGCAGTGTCAAATACAGCAACGTTTTTGTCTTTCAGCTGCGGGAAAGATTTCAGAGCTTCTTCGATACCGATCAGGTGAGCCGGGTTGTGCAGCGGTGCAAAAGAAGCCGCATCTTTGATACCCTGAATAACAGACTCATCGATCACTACGGAGCTGGTATACTTCTCGCCGCCGTGTACGATACGGTGACCGATAGCGGTTAGCTGCGCAGAAAGTTCTGGTTTTTGTGCCAGAATATTATTAACGATAAAGTTGAGCGCTTCGCTGTGAGCGGCGCCTGCACCTAAAGCCGCTTCTTGTTTATTGCCGTCCATTTTCCATTTGATGCGTGCTTCGGGCAGGTGGAAACATTCGGCTAAACCAGAAAGGTACTCTTCACCATTTACAGCATCGATGATTGCAAATTTCAGTGAAGAACTACCGCAGTTCAGAACCAGTACTAACTTACTCGACATGGAAGTACCTATAATTGATACGTGGCTAAAAAAACGTCAGGGAGCCATAGAGCGTAGCGCATGATGACACCGACATTTATGATTAACATCATGCACTGCAAATTTTTTTTGCATGATGGAATAAATATCTTGAGTCTATGCCATTTTGCGTAATTTTCAGCCAATGGCATAATGTATATGAATTTGACGACTCAATGAATATGTACTACTTAGGCCTTCAGGCTGCTAAAGGATACCTGATAGTGGGTATGGAAGACAAAATGTTTTGAACGTTGTCCCGCTGAGTTGTGAATTTGCACAAATTTTTGAATCTTTATATGTGAAGTTGAGGTGAAGCATGTCAACGCCGGATAATCGTTCTGTTAATTTTTTTAGCTTGTTTCGCCGGGGACAGCATTACTCAAAGACGTGGCCGCTGGAAAAACGCCTTGCCCCGGTCTTTGTTGAAAATCGCGTCATCAAGATGACGCGCTATGCGATTCGTTTTATGCCGCCGATTGCTGTGTTCACTCTCTGCTGGCAAATTGCACTAGGCGGTCAGCTTGGGCCGGCTGTTGCTACTGCACTGTTCGCCCTGAGTTTGCCGATGCAGGGGCTGTGGTGGCTGGGCAAACGTTCTATTACGCCATTACCGCCGGCGATCCTGAGTTGGTTTTATGAGGTTCGTGGTAAATTGCAGGAGGCCGGGCAAGCATTAGCACCCGTAGAAGGCAAGCCTGACTATCAGGCATTAGCTGACACGCTTAAGCGCGCCTTCAAACAACTGGATAAAACTTTCCTTGATGATTTGTAATTGACCCCTGATTACGCATATAAAAGAAGGCAGACATCGGCCTTCTTTTTTTTCACCGTAGTAAAGTGATACAGGAGTCAACAATGGAAATGACCAACGCGCAACGTCTTATTTTGTCTAACCAGTACAAAATGATGACAATGCTCGATCCGGCAAATGCTGAACGTTACCGTCGCCTGCAAACAATCATTGAGCGTGGTTATGGATTGCAGATGCGCGAACTGGATCGTGAGTTTGGCGAGCTGAAAGAAGAAACTTGCCGCACTATCATCGACATTATGGAGATGTATCACGCACTGCATGTTTCCTGGTCTAATTTGCAGGATCAACAAGCTATCGATGAACGCCGTGTCACCTTCCTCGGCTTCGACGCCGCTACTGAAGCGCGTTATCTCGGTTATGTACGCTTTATGGTTAATGTTGAAGGGCGTTACACCCATTTTGATGCCGGGACTCACGGCTTTAATGCTCAGACACCAATGTGGGAGAAATATCAACGCATGTTGAACGTCTGGCATTCTTGCCCGCGTCAGTATCATCTGAGCACTAACGAAATTAATCAAATCATTAATGCCTGAGGAGGCTAGCGTGCGGTGCAAAGGTTTTCTGTTTGATCTTGATGGTACGCTGGTGGACTCCCTGCCTGCGGTAGAGCGGGCGTGGAGCAACTGGGCGAGACGCCATGGATTAACGCCGGAAGAAGTGCTGGCGTTTATTCACGGTAAACAGGCAATAACGTCTCTGCGCCATTTTATGGTGGGGAAATCGGAGGCGGAAATTGCTGCAGAGTTTACGCGTCTGGAGCAAATCGAGGCTACGGAAACCGAAGGGATCTCCGCACTACCTGGGGCGATAGCTTTGCTCAATCATTTGAATAAAGCGGGTATTCCATGGGCAATTGTCACTTCTGGTTCTATGCCAGTTGCTCGAGCCCGCCACAAAATAGCCGGACTTCCCGCACCGGAAGTATTTGTTACTGCGGAGCGGGTGAAACGTGGAAAACCAGAGCCTGATGCATATCTGTTAGGCGCGCAACTGCTGGGGCTTGCACCACACGAATGCGTGGTGGTGGAAGATGCTCCCGCAGGTGTGCTTTCAGGCCTGGCGGCGGGATGCCATGTTATTGCGGTTAATGCCCCGGCAGACACTCCACGTCTGAATGAGGTAGATTTGGTTCTCCATAGTCTGGAGCAAATTACTGTGACCAAACAGCCAAATGGCGATGTTATTATTTCGTGAAACACCTAATCATGATTTAGCCCCGTCTCGTCGGGGCTTTTTTGTGGCAGAATCAAGCCATCCCCCTCAATTAACAAGGATAAGTTGTGAACGGTGAATTGATCTGGGTTCTCTCATTACTGGCCGTTGCCATAGTCCTGTTCGCTACAGGCAGAGTGCGTATGGATGCGGTCGCTTTGTTTGTTATTGTCGCGTTTGCATTAAGCGGAACGCTGACGGTTCCCGAAGTTTTTTCCGGCTTTTCCGATCCCAACGTTGTGCTGATCGCCGCCCTGTTTATTATTGGTGATGGTTTAGTCCGTACCGGCGTTGCAACCGCGATGGGGACATGGCTGGTTAAAGTAGCAGGCAACAGTGAAATCAAAATGCTGGTTTTACTGATGTTAACTGTTGCGGGTCTTGGCGCATTTATGAGTTCAACTGGCGTCGTCGCTATCTTTATTCCCGTGGTGTTAAGCGTTGCCATGCGTATGCAAACGTCGCCGTCGCGCCTGATGATGCCGCTGAGTTTTGCCGGGTTGATTAGCGGCATGATGACGCTGGTGGCGACGCCGCCTAACCTGGTGGTGAACAGTGAACTGCTACGCGAAGGTTATCACGGGTTTAGTTTCTTTAGCGTAACGCCTATCGGCCTGGTCGTATTGGTACTCGGCATCTTATACATGCTGGTGATGCGTTTTATGCTGAAAGGGGATTCCCAGACCCCGCAGCGCGAAGGCTGGACGCGTCGCACCTTCCGCGATCTTATTCGTGAATACCGTCTTACCGGACGTGCGCGCCGTCTGGCTATTCGCCCCGGTTCGCCGATGATTGGGCAACGACTGGACGACCTTAAATTGCGTGAACGCTATGGCGCAAATGTCATTGGTGTTGAACGCTGGCGTCGTTTTCGTCGTGTTATTGTGAATGTGAACGGGGTTTCTGAATTTCGTGCGCGTGACGTTTTGCTAATCGATATGTCAGCGGCTGATGTCGATCTCCGGCAATTTTGCAGTGAGCAATTGCTGGAGCCGATGGTTTTGCGCGGTGAGTATTTTTCCGATCAGGCTCTTGATGTTGGCATGGCGGAGATTTCATTAATTCCTGAGTCAGAGCTTATTGGTAAATCGGTGCGCGAAATTGGCTTTCGTACTCGCTACGGGCTGAATGTCGTGGGGCTGAAACGCAATGGCGTGGCGCTGGAAGGTTCGCTGGCGGATGAGCCTCTGCTGCTGGGCGATATCATTCTGGTGGTCGGTAACTGGAAACTGATCGGTATGCTGGCAAAACAGGGGCGCGATTTTGTGGCGCTGAATTTACCGGAAGAAGTGAGTGAGGCATCGCCCGCACACAGCCAGGCACCCCATGCCATTTTTTGTCTGGTGTTGATGGTGGCCTTAATGCTAACCGATGAAATTCCTAACCCTGTTGCCGCTATCATTGCCTGCCTGCTAATGGGGAAATTCCGCTGTATCGATGCCGAAAGCGCCTATAAATCCATTCACTGGCCGAGCATTATTTTGATCGTTGGGATGATGCCGTTTGCTGTAGCATTACAGAAAACCGGAGGTGTTGCGCTGGCGGTAAAAGGACTGATGGACATCGGCGGCGGTTACGGACCGCATATGATGCTGGTCTGTTTGTTTGTCTTGTCGGCGGTTATTGGGTTATTTATCTCTAATACCGCGACGGCGGTGTTGATGGCTCCGATTGCGCTGGCTGCCGCAAAAACAATGGGCGTATCACCTTATCCGTTCGCAATGGTCGTGGCGATGGCTGCATCCGCCGCTTTTATGACGCCAGTTTCTTCGCCCGTTAACACACTGGTTTTAGGTCCGGGGAATTACAGCTTCAGTGACTTTGTGAAGCTGGGTGTACCGTTCACCATTATCGTGATGGCGGTTTGTGTGGTGATGATCCCGATGCTGTTTCCATTTTGACGAGAGCCTGATGTCGCATCCGTCGCTTATTGCCTGATGCGACGCTGGCGCGTCTTATCAGGCTGTGTCGGCTGGTATCTGGCTGCTTACAGCGGTGAATCCTGGCTAATCTCATCGAGCGAAAGATGGAAGCTGGGAACAAATACTTCCATGAAGTAGTCCATCTCCTGGCTGCGGCGCGCTTCAAGCGTCGCTTCCAGCCGCGTTTTTGCCAGCAAAAATTCATTATTTCCGGCTGCGAGTTCTTCAAGGCATTTCAGATACGCACACAGCGCATCCGCCTGTTTAACCAGTGACTTTTCTTCATCGCTATACGCATTCTCATCGATTAAAGGCGCAAAGATATCCCGCAACTCCTCAGGAACCATATCGACAAGTTTTTGCTGAGCGATTTTCTCAATGGCTTTATATTCCTGGGCGATTTGCGAGTTGAAGTATTTCACCGGAGTAGGAAGATCGCCAGTGAGAACTTCAGAGGCATCGTGGTACATCGCCAGCAGTGCGATGCGTTCTGCATTCACCTGTCCGCCAAATTTGCGATTCTTGATGGCTGCCAGCGCATGGGCGACCATCGCTACCTGCAAACTGTGTTCGGACACATTTTCCGTCCGCACGTTGCGCATTAGCGGCCAGCGGTTAATGAGTTTCAGGCGGGAGAGGTGGGCAAAAAAATGGCTCTGTTTCATAGTGACCTTACGAGTGATGACATCCTGAGGCCATTGTGGAGGGATAACACTGCCGGATGCAATCTCCGGCAGTGAATTTAAGATTACAACTGATGATAACCGGAAAGGAAACGAGCGAACTTGCTCAAGGACAGTTCGATATCATCAACACGCGGAAGCGTGACAATGCGGAAGTGATCCGGCCACGGCCAGTTAAATGCAGTTCCTTGTACCAGCAGAACTTTTTCCTGTAACAGGAAATCCAGTACCATCTTCTGATCGTCGTGAATATTAAAGCGTTTGGCGTCGATTTTCGGGAACATGTACAGTGCGCCGCGCGGCTTCACGCAGGAAACGCCTGGAATGTCGTTAATCAATTCCCAGGCGCGATTACGCTGCTCGTAAAGACGTCCACCCGGCATGATAAACTCGCTGATACTCTGATAGCCGCCGAGTGCGGTTTGTATTGCGTGTTGCGCGGGAACGTTGGCGCACAGTCGCATTGAGGCCAGCATTTCCAGACCTTCGATGTAGCCTTTGGCGTGTTTTTTCGGCCCGTTCAGCACCATCCAGCCCTGACGGAAGCCAGCGACGCGATACGTTTTCGACAACCCGTTAAAGGTAATGGTCAGCAGGTCAGGAGCTAACGGCGCAATCGAGTGATGCTCTGCGTCGTCATAGAGGATTTTGTCGTAAATTTCATCGGCGAAGATAATGAGATTATGTTGACGCGCAATCTCCACAATCTCCATCAAAAGCTCTTTGGAATATACTGCGCCGGTTGGGTTGTTCGGGTTGATAATAACAATGCCGCGCGTGCGTGGCGTAATTTTGGCGCGAATGTCATCGAGATCCGGGAACCAGTCAGAGGATTCATCGCAAAGATAGTGCACTGCTTTACCGCCGGAGAGCGAAACTGCCGCTGTCCATAGAGGGTAATCAGGCGCAGGAACCAACATTTCGTCCCCACTGTTCAGCAATGCCTGCATTGCCTGAACGATAAGCTCTGATACACCATTGCCAATGTAAATATCTTCCACGGTAACATCACGCATACCACGAGCCTGGTAGTGCTGCATGATGGCTTTACGCGCGGAATAAAGGCCTTTGGAATCGCAATAGCCCTGAGCTGTCGGGAGGTTGCGTATCACGTCAACCAGGATCTCATCGGGTGCGTCAAAACCGAACGGCGCTGGATTGCCGATGTTCAGTTTCAGTACTTTGTTACCTTCTTCTTCCAGGCGTTTTGCTTCTTTCAGCACCGGACCACGGATGTCGTAACAGACATTCTCTAATTTGCTGGATTTTTCAATGGGGGACATGAATCTTGACCTTTTTGCTGTTATCGCCACTCCCTGCCGTGGAAGTCAGCTTAGAACAATGTACTCTCCCAGGGCGGCGTTTTGAAGTTCTGCAGAACAAGATTTTGCTAGCAGAGAAAGAGGAATTGTGCTGTTAATAACTTAATTATCGCAAAATAATAAGATGCATATACTTAATAAGCGATGTTTTGTAGTGATTTATTCTGAATATTAATTCGCTGTATGGTTTTTTTGTCTGGCAGATAAATGCGTAAAATTTCTTCGGCTTAAGAAATCACGAACATAAAGTGTTGATGATATTTTCGTTATAAGTGAAAAATTAACGAGTAGTGATTGCCGATGTGTCGTATAGGTGATGACGGGGGTAATTATTGTTAAGAGGAATTAATGAATGCGGGTGATGCTAATTAATTATTATTTAATATTCAAAAAGGTTTTGTTGTGCATATTAATAATAGAAGATTACTTTGCCTAACATAACATAACTTTGCATCAGATAATTCGCAATGACCCTTATAAATAAAAGGGTTTTAGGGTAAAATGCCTGCTTTAATGACGGAACACCTGCTTTTGATGCGGTCTCATCCTTGCTGTTTGTACGCGTATACGTATTAGCCGCGCTGCTGCGAGGGAGAGGAGCAGGGAGCAACATTTACATTTACACAAACTCGCGCATGTCATAAATAGAAAAGAGTGAGTAACTTAATAGATATGCGATCCCTGAAGATATATTCTGTGATCTACTTCAGGCATTATAACGGAACAATGTGAGCCACATTTTTAGTGCAACTCATATGCATTTTTACTTTCATCCGGGTTCCGGATGAAACTGCCAGGGAGGCACATTACAAATGGAATTGCTTGTTTGTGTGTGCACAGCATTAACCAGCTCAGTATGAGCCGCCAGTAAGTGATAATATATGATAAGTGCAAATCGTCCGATAATTAACCTCGACCTCGATCTGCTGAGAACATTTGTTGCTGTTGCCGATCTGAACACTTTTGCTGCTGCAGCTGCCGCTGTGTGTCGTACTCAGTCCGCTGTTAGCCAGCAAATGCAACGTCTGGAACAACTCGTTGGGAAAGAACTGTTCGCTCGGCATGGTCGCAACAAACTGTTAACTGAACATGGCATTCAGCTTCTTGGTTACGCCAGGAAAATCCTGCGTTTTAATGATGAGGCTTGCTCATCATTGATGTTCAGTAATCTTCAGGGCGTGTTAACTATCGGTGCTTCAGATGAATCTGCTGATACGATCTTACCTTTCCTGCTTAATCGCGTAAGTTCGGTTTATCCGAAACTTGCGCTGGATGTCCGCGTTAAGCGCAATGCCTATATGGCAGAAATGCTGAAGTCCCAGGAAGTGGATTTAATGGTTACCACTCATCGCCCTGATACCTTTAAGGCGTTGAACCTGCGTACTTCTCCTACGCACTGGTATTGCGCTGCGGAATATGTGTTGCAAAAAGGCGAGCCGATCCCACTTGTGCTCCTGGATGATCCTAGTCCGTTCCGTGACATGGTTCTGGCAACGCTCAATAAAGCGGATATTCCATGGCGCCTGGCGTATGTTGCCTCCACATTACCGGCGGTTCGTGCTGCAGTAAAAGCGGGTCTTGGCGTGACGGCAAGACCGGTTGAGATGATGAGTCCGGATCTGCGCGTTTTGAGCGCGGTAGACGGTTTACCTCCACTACCAGATACCGAATATTTGCTGTGCTATGATCCATCCAGCAATAATGAGTTGGCGCAGGTTATATACCAGGCGATGGAGAGTTATCACAACCCATGGCAATACAGCCCGCTGACTACCCAGGAGGGGGACGATTCCCTGTTGATAGAAGGGGATTACGAATAATCGTCCGGCAATAACAATTTCTGATGACAAGTTTGTAAAAATAAGCCACTGGTGACGAATAAAACGTCAGTGGCTTTTTTTACAATAAATCCTTAAGAATTTTCCTTACGACGAACAAAATCGTTCATTTTTCAATCATCAGCCATTCTCCTCGCTGACGAACAAAAAATCGCCTGAAAAAAATCTCCTGCTACAATGATGTTAAAAAATGCGTAAAATTTTTGCTGTATTTTTGTTATGGATTAACAAAAGCGTGTCACAGATCAAGAAAATACTCTCTTTTGGGGGGAGGAATCGACACAAATTCCTGTCAAAATAGACCCGTATTTTTTCCATTGCTTCACAACGGACACGATTCAACAACATCTAATTTTCCTGGAGTTGTCAACAATCTGGGGCTAAAGGGCATTAAATGCAAAAGTTGTTGATATCATGTAAATTAATGTGAAGAAACCTTTGTTAAAGTTGACAAAAGGTTATAGAAAGGAGTAAAAGACCACATCAATTAGCTGTATAAAATAGTTTCTACAGTGATTGTAAGGTTTTTTTTATTCCTCCCCATGAATCGATGTGGCGTCCATCTGCCGTGAAGAGCAGTGAATCTGGCGCTACTTTTGATGAGTAAGCAATGAGTATGTCAACATCCACTGAAGTCATCGCTCATCACTGGGCATTCGCTATCTTTCTTATCGTTGCCATTGGCCTGTGTTGCCTGATGCTGGTAGGCGGTTGGTTTTTAGGCGGTCGCGCACGCGCGAGGTCGAAAAACGTGCCGTTTGAATCAGGTATCGACTCGGTCGGCTCCGCCCGCTTACGCCTGTCTGCCAAGTTTTATCTGGTGGCCATGTTCTTCGTTATCTTCGACGTTGAGGCGCTGTATCTGTTCGCATGGTCAACCTCCATTCGCGAGAGCGGCTGGATTGGCTTTGTAGAAGCGGCAATTTTTATTTTTGTGTTACTGGCTGGTCTGGTTTATCTGGTGCGTATTGGCGCGCTGGACTGGACGCCCGCGCGTTCTCGCCGCGAGCGTATGAACCCGGAAACGAACAGTATCGCTAATCGTCAACGCTAACCGCGAGGCATTAAGATGGATTATACGCTCACCCGCATAGATCCCAACGGTGAGAACGACCGTTACCCCCTGCAAAAGCAGGAGATCGTAACCGACCCTCTGGAGCAAGAAGTTAACAAAAACGTGTTTATGGGCAAGCTCAATGACATGGTTAACTGGGGTCGTAAAAACTCAATTTGGCCGTATAACTTCGGTCTTTCCTGCTGTTACGTTGAGATGGTGACCTCGTTTACTGCGGTGCATGACGTGGCGCGTTTTGGCGCAGAAGTATTACGTGCTTCGCCGCGTCAGGCTGACCTGATGGTGGTGGCAGGAACCTGCTTTACCAAGATGGCACCGGTTATTCAGCGTCTGTATGACCAGATGCTGGAGCCGAAATGGGTTATCTCTATGGGAGCCTGTGCCAACTCCGGTGGTATGTACGACATTTATTCCGTTGTACAGGGCGTTGATAAATTCATTCCGGTTGATGTGTATATCCCGGGGTGTCCGCCGCGTCCGGAAGCGTATATGCAGGCACTGATGTTGTTGCAGGAATCTATTGGTAAAGAACGTCGCCCGCTCTCCTGGGTCGTTGGCGATCAGGGCGTTTATCGCGCCAATATGCAATCAGAGCGCGAACGCAAGCGCGGTGAACGCATTGCCGTTACCAACCTGCGCACCCCTGACGAGATTTAATTTGCGCCTGTCGGCAAAGGCATTTTCTTCGCTTATTCCTAAATCTATTGCGCGAAGCCACGCCGACAGTCACCACGGACCATATGCAATGGTGAACAATATGACCGACTTAACCGCGCAAGAACCCGCCTGGCAGACCCGCGATCATCTTGATGATCCGGTGATAGGCGAACTGCGCAACCGTTTTGGGCCGGATGCCTTTACTGTTCAGGCGACTCGCACCGGGGTTCCCGTTGTGTGGATCAAGCGTGAACAATTACTGGAAGTTGGCGATTTCTTAAAGAAACTGCCGAAACCTTACGTCATGCTGTTTGATTTACACGGCATGGACGAACGTCTACGCACCCACCGCGAAGGGCTACCTGCTGCGGATTTTTCTGTTTTCTACCATCTGATTTCCATCGATCGTAACCGCGACATCATGCTGAAGGTGGCGCTGGCTGAAAACGACCTGCACGTACCGACCTTTACCAAATTGTTCCCGAACGCCAACTGGTATGAGCGTGAAACCTGGGATCTGTTTGGCATTACTTTCGATGGTCACCCGAACCTGCGCCGCATCATGATGCCGAAAACCTGGAAAGGTCACCCGCTGCGTAAAGATTACCCGGCGCGCGCTACCGAATTCTCGCCGTTTGAGCTGACCAAAGCCAAACAGGATCTGGAGATGGAAGCCCTGACCTTCAAACCGGAAGAGTGGGGGATGAAGCGCGGCACCGAAAACGAAGACTTCATGTTCCTCAACCTCGGCCCGAACCACCCGTCGGCGCACGGGGCTTTCCGTATCGTTTTGCAACTCGACGGCGAAGAGATTGTCGACTGCGTACCAGACATCGGCTACCACCACCGTGGCGCTGAGAAAATGGGCGAACGCCAGTCCTGGCACAGCTATATTCCTTACACCGACCGTATCGAATACCTCGGCGGCTGCGTTAACGAAATGCCTTACGTACTGGCTGTAGAGAAACTGGCCGGAATTACCGTGCCGGATCGCGTTAACGTGATTCGCGTAATGCTCTCCGAACTGTTCCGTATCAACAGCCACCTGCTGTACATTTCCACCTTTATTCAGGACGTCGGCGCGATGACGCCCGTGTTCTTCGCCTTTACCGATCGGCAGAAAATCTACGATCTGGTAGAAGCGATAACCGGTTTCCGTATGCACCCGGCGTGGTTCCGCATTGGCGGCGTAGCGCACGACCTGCCGCGTGGCTGGGATCGTCTGCTGCGTGAATTCCTCGACTGGATGCCGAAACGTCTGGCGTCTTACGAGAAAGCGGCGCTGCAAAACACCATTCTGAAAGGCCGTTCCCAGGGCGTTGCCGCCTACGGCGCGAAAGAGGCGCTGGAGTGGGGCACCACCGGTGCTGGCCTGCGCGCCACCGGGATCGACTTCGACGTGCGTAAGGCGCGTCCTTATTCTGGCTATGAAAACTTCGACTTTGAAATCCCGGTGGGCGGTGGCGTTTCTGACTGCTACACCCGCGTGATGTTGAAAGTGGAAGAGCTGCGTCAGAGTCTGCGCATTCTTGAGCAGTGCCTCAACAACATGCCGGAAGGCCCGTTCAAAGCGGATCACCCGCTGACTACGCCGCCGCCGAAAGAGCGCACGCTGCAACATATCGAAACCCTGATCACCCACTTCCTGCAAGTATCGTGGGGGCCGGTGATGCCTGCCAATGAATCCTTCCAGATGATTGAGGCGACTAAAGGGATCAACAGTTACTACTTGACCAGCGACGGCAGCACCATGAGTTATCGCACCCGTATCCGCACGCCGAGTTATGCGCATTTGCAGCAAATTCCGGCGGCGATCCGTGGCAGCCTTGTGTCTGACCTGATTGTTTATCTGGGCAGTATCGATTTTGTTATGTCAGATGTGGACCGCTAATTATGCACGAGAATCAACAACCACAAACTGAGGCTTTTGAGCTGAGTGCGGCAGAGCGTGAAGCGATTGAGCACGAGATGCACCACTACGAAGACCCGCGTGCGGCGTCCATTGAAGCCCTGAAGATCGTTCAGAAACAGCGTGGCTGGGTGCCGGACGGTGCGATCCACGCGATCGCTGACGTTCTGGGTATTCCGGCGAGCGATGTCGAAGGCGTGGCAACATTCTACAGCCAGATCTTCCGCCAGCCGGTTGGTCGCCATGTGATCCGTTATTGCGACAGCGTGGTCTGTCACATCAACGGTTACCAGGGCATTCAGGCGGCGCTGGAGAAAAAACTGAACATCAAACCAGGGCAAACGACGTTTGACGGCCGCTTTACGCTGCTGCCAACCTGCTGCCTGGGGAACTGTGATAAAGGGCCAAACATGATGATCGATGAGGATACTCACGCGCATCTGACCCCGGAAGCGATCCCTGAACTGCTGGAGCGGTATAAATGAAAAACATTATCCGTACTCCCGAAACGCATCCGCTGACCTGGCGTCTGCGTGATGATAAACAGCCAGTGTGGCTGGATGAATACCGCAGCAAAAACGGTTACGAAGGGGCGCGTAAGGCGCTGACCGGACTTTCTCCGGACGAAATCGTTACTCAGGTAAAAGACTCCGGCCTGAAAGGGCGCGGCGGTGCAGGCTTTTCTACAGGCCTGAAGTGGAGCCTGATGCCGAAAGACGAATCCATGAACATCCGTTACCTGCTGTGTAACGCCGATGAAATGGAGCCGGGCACCTATAAAGACCGCCTGCTGATGGAACAACTGCCGCACCTGCTGGTGGAAGGTATGCTCATCTCCGCGTTTGCGCTGAAAGCTTACCGTGGCTACATCTTCCTGCGTGGCGAATATATTGAAGCAGCAGTGAATCTGCGCCGTGCCATTGCTGAAGCGACCGAAGCAGGTCTGCTTGGCAAAAACATTATGGGAACAGGTTTTGATTTTGAACTGTTTGTCCATACCGGGGCAGGGCGCTACATCTGCGGTGAAGAAACAGCGTTAATCAACTCCCTGGAAGGGCGTCGCGCTAACCCGCGTTCAAAACCGCCATTCCCGGCAACCTCCGGCGCATGGGGTAAACCGACCTGCGTCAACAACGTCGAAACCCTGTGTAACGTTCCGGCAATCCTTGCTAACGGCGTGGAGTGGTATCAGAACATCTCGAAAAGTAAAGATGCTGGCACCAAGCTGATGGGCTTCTCCGGTCGGGTGAAAAATCCGGGTCTGTGGGAACTGCCGTTCGGCACTACCGCACGCGAGATCCTCGAAGATTACGCCGGTGGTATGCGTGACGGCTTGAAATTCAAAGCCTGGCAGCCAGGCGGCGCGGGCACCGACTTCCTGACCGAAGCGCACCTTGACCTGCCGATGGAATTCGAAAGCATCGGTAAAGCGGGCAGCCGTCTGGGTACGGCGCTGGCGATGGCGGTTGACCATGAGATTAACATGGTGTCGCTGGTGCGTAACCTGGAAGAGTTTTTCGCCCGTGAATCCTGCGGCTGGTGTACACCGTGCCGTGACGGTCTACCGTGGAGCGTGAAAATTCTGCGTGCGCTGGAGCGGGGCGAAGGTCAGCCGGGAGATATCGAAACACTTGAGCAACTGTGTCGATTCTTAGGCCCGGGTAAAACCTTCTGTGCCCACGCACCTGGTGCGGTGGAGCCGTTACAGAGCGCCATCAAATATTTCCGCGAAGAATTTGAAGCGGGAATCAAACAGCCGTTCAGCAATACCCATTTGATTAATGGGATTCAGCCGAACCTGCTGAAAGATCGCTGGTAAGGACCTTTTACCCCTCACCCTAACCCTCTCCCCGGAGGGGAGAGGGCCGGGGTGAGGGGAATGATTTCGATTAACGCTCAGTCTCTGACTGAGAAAACTGGAAGCATGCTAATGGCTACAATTCATGTAGACGGCAAAGAATACGAGGTCAACGGAGCGGACAATCTGCTGGAAGCTTGTCTGTCTCTGGGTCTTGATATTCCTTACTTTTGCTGGCATCCGGCGCTGGGAAGCGTCGGTGCTTGCCGCCAGTGTGCGGTGAAGCAGTACCAAAACGCGGAAGACACGCGTGGTCGCCTGGTGATGTCCTGTATGACACCGGCTTCCGATGGCACCTTTATTTCCATTGACGACGAAGAAGCGAAACAGTTCCGTGAAAGTGTGGTCGAGTGGTTAATGACCAACCACCCGCACGATTGTCCGGTATGTGAAGAAGGCGGTAACTGTCATCTTCAGGATATGACCGTGATGACCGGACACAGCTTCCGTCGCTACCGTTTCACCAAACGTACCCACCGTAATCAGGATCTGGGGCCGTTCATCTCTCACGAAATGAACCGCTGCATCGCCTGCTACCGCTGCGTGCGTTACTACAAAGATTACGCTGACGGTACAGATCTGGGCGTTTACGGTGCGCACGACAACGTCTACTTCGGTCGCCCGGAAGACGGCACCCTGGAAAGCGAATTTTCCGGTAACCTGGTCGAAATTTGCCCGACCGGCGTATTCACCGACAAAACGCACTCCGAGCGTTACAACCGTAAATGGGATATGCAGTTTGCGCCGAGCATCTGCCAGCAATGTTCCATCGGTTGTAACATCAGCCCCGGCGAACGTTACGGCGAACTGCGTCGTATCGAAAACCGTTACAACGGTACGGTAAACCACTACTTCCTCTGCGACCGTGGTCGTTTCGGTTACGGCTACGTCAACCTGAAAGATCGTCCGCGTCAGCCAGTACAGCGTCGTGGCGATGATTTCATCACCCTTAACGCCGAACAGGCAATGCAGGGCGCAGCCGATATTCTGCGTCAGTCGAAGAAAGTGATCGGCATCGGTTCTCCGCGAGCCAGCGTAGAAAGCAACTTTGCGCTGCGTGAGCTGGTGGGCGAAGAAAACTTCTATACCGGTATTGCTCACGGTGAGCAGGAACGTCTGCAACTGGCGCTGAAAGTGCTGCGTGAAGGCGGCATTTATACGCCGGCACTGCGCGAAATCGAATCTTACGATGCGGTACTGGTACTGGGCGAAGACGTTACCCAGACCGGCGCACGCGTCGCGCTGGCGGTGCGTCAGGCGGTGAAAGGTAAAGCGCGCGAAATGGCGGCAGCACAGAAAGTGGCTGACTGGCAGATTGCGGCAATCCTCAACATCGGCCAACGTGCGAAGCATCCGCTGTTTGTTACCAACGTTGATGACACCCGTCTGGATGATATCGCGGCGTGGACTTACCGTGCACCGGTTGAAGATCAGGCGCGTTTAGGATTTGCCATCGCCCATGCGCTGGATAACTCCGCGCCAGCGGTTGACGGTATCGAGCCTGAGCTGCAAAGCAAAATCGACGTCATCGTGCAGGCACTGGCTGGTGCGAAGAAACCGTTGATTATCTCCGGGACGAACGCCGGTAGCACAGAAGTGATTCAGGCGGCGGCTAACGTGGCGAAAGCCCTGAAAGGTCGCGGCGCTGACGTAGGTATCACCATGATTGCCCGTTCCGTCAACAGCATGGGGCTGGGCATTATGGGGGGCGGTTCGCTGGAAGAAGCGTTAACCGAACTGGAAACCGGACGCGCCGACGCGGTGGTGGTGCTGGAAAACGATCTGCATCGTCACGCTTCCGCAACCCGCGTGAATGCTGCGCTGGCTAAAGCGCCACTGGTGATGGTGGTTGACCATCAACGCACAGCGATTATGAAAAACGCCCATCTGGTGCTTTCCGCCGCCAGCTTTGCTGAAAGCGACGGTACGGTTATCAACAACGAAGGTCGCGCTCAACGTTTCTTCCAGGTTTACGACCCGTCCTATTACGACAGCAAAACGGTCATGTTGGAAAGCTGGCGCTGGCTGCACTCGCTGCACAGCACCCTGCTGAGCCGTGAAGTGGACTGGACGCAGCTCGATCATGTGATTGACGCCGTTGTGGCGAAAATCCCGGAACTGGCGGGTATCAAAGATGCCGCGCCGGATGCGACATTCCGCATTCGCGGGCAGAAACTGGCTCGTGAACCGCACCGTTACAGCGGTCGTACCGCCATGCGCGCCAACATCAGCGTTCATGAGCCGCGTCAGCCGCAGGATATTGACACCATGTTCACCTTCTCGATGGAAGGTAACAACCAGCCGACCGCGCACCGTTCGCAAGTGCCGTTTGCCTGGGCACCGGGCTGGAACTCCCCGCAGGCGTGGAACAAGTTCCAGGATGAAGTGGGCGGCAAACTGCGCTTTGGCGATCCGGGTGTGCGTCTGTTTGAAACCAGCGAAAACAGTCTGGATTACTTCACCAGCGTACCGGCTCGCTTCCAGCCGCAGGAAGGGAAATGGCGTATCGCGCCGTACTACCACCTGTTTGGCAGCGATGAACTGTCACAGCGTGCTCCGGTCTTCCAGAGCCGTATGCCGCAGCCGTACATCAAACTTAACCCGGCAGATGCCGCGAAGTTGGGTGTGAACGCGGGTACACGCGTCTCCTTTAGTTACGATGGCAACACGGTCACGTTGCCGGTTGAAATCGCCGAAGGGCTGACGGCAGGGCAGGTGGGCTTGCCGATGGGGATGTCCGGCATTGCTCCAGTGCTGGCTGGCGCGCATCTTGAGGATCTCAAGGAGGCACAACAATGAGTTGGTTATCACCGGAACTGATTGAGATCCTGCTGACCATCCTCAAAGCGGTGGTGATCCTGCTGGTAGTTGTCACCTGCGGGGCATTCATGAGCTTTGGCGAACGTCGCCTGCTGGGTCTGTTCCAGAACCGTTATGGACCTAACCGTGTTGGCTGGGGCGGTTCGCTCCAGCTGGTCGCGGACATGATCAAAATGTTCT
Organism: Escherichia sp. MR; assembly: GCF_005280595.1. NCBI lineage: Bacteria > Pseudomonadati > Pseudomonadota > Gammaproteobacteria > Enterobacterales > Enterobacteriaceae > Escherichia > Escherichia sp. MR. Next base: position 92,485 of record NZ_SZVK01000008.1, read on the forward strand.
TTAAAGAAGACTGGATCCCGAAATTCTCGGATCGCGTCATCTTTACTCTGGCGCCAATGATTGCCTTTACCTCGCTGCTGCTGGCCTTTGCGATTGTGCCAGTCAGTCCGGGTTGGGTGGTTGCCGACCTGAACATCGGGATTTTGTTCTTCCTGATGATGGCTGGTCTGGCGGTTTACGCGGTGCTGTTTGCGGGCTGGTCAAGTAACAACAAATACTCTCTGCTGGGGGCGATGCGTGCTTCTGCACAGACTCTGAGCTACGAAGTGTTCCTTGGGCTTTCCCTGATGGGCGTGGTGGCGCAGGCCGGTTCATTCAACATGACCGACATCGTCAACAGCCAGGCGCATGTGTGGAACGTCATCCCGCAATTCTTTGGTTTTATTACCTTTGCCATCGCGGGCGTGGCGGTGTGTCACCGTCACCCGTTTGACCAGCCGGAAGCCGAGCAGGAACTGGCGGATGGTTACCACATTGAATATTCCGGTATGAAATTCGGTCTGTTCTTCGTGGGTGAATACATCGGGATTGTGACCATCTCTGCACTGATGGTGACGCTGTTCTTCGGTGGCTGGCAAGGCCCGTTGTTACCGCCATTCATCTGGTTCGCGCTGAAAACCGCGTTCTTTATGATGATGTTCATTTTGATTCGTGCGTCGTTACCGCGTCCGCGTTATGACCAGGTAATGTCCTTCGGCTGGAAAATCTGCCTGCCGCTGACGCTGATCAACTTGCTGGTAACGGCGGCTGTCATTCTCTGGCAGGCGCAATAAGGGGCAATAAGACCATGACCTTAAAAGAATTGTTAGTAGGTTTCGGCACCCAGGTTCGTAGTATCTGGATGATCGGCCTGCACGCGTTCGCCAAACGCGAAACGCGAATGTACCCGGAAGAGCCGGTCTATCTGCCGCCCCGTTATCGTGGTCGTATCGTTCTGACCCGCGACCCGGACGGCGAAGAGCGTTGCGTAGCCTGTAACCTCTGCGCGGTAGCCTGCCCGGTCGGCTGTATCTCGCTGCAAAAAGCAGAAACCAAAGACGGTCGCTGGTATCCGGAATTTTTCCGCATCAACTTCTCACGCTGCATTTTCTGTGGTCTGTGCGAAGAAGCCTGTCCGACCACGGCGATCCAGTTAACCCCGGATTTCGAAATGGGGGAATACAAACGCCAGGATCTGGTTTACGAGAAAGAGGATCTGCTGATCTCCGGTCCGGGCAAATACCCGGAATATAACTTCTACCGGATGGCAGGTATGGCAATCGACGGCAAAGATAAGGGCGAAGCAGAAAACGAAGCCAAGCCTATCGACGTCAAGAGCCTGTTACCGTAAGGAGAGGGGCAATGGAGTTCGCTTTTTATATCTGTGGCCTGATAGCCATACTTGCGACCTTGCGAGTGATCACCCATACCAATCCGGTACACGCACTGCTGTACCTGATTATTTCGCTGCTGGCGATTTCCGGGGTGTTCTTCTCACTGGGCGCTTATTTCGCTGGTGCGCTGGAAATTATCGTCTACGCGGGTGCCATTATGGTGCTGTTCGTGTTCGTGGTGATGATGCTCAACCTGGGCGGTTCGGAAATCGAACAGGAACGCCAGTGGCTGAAACCGCAGGTGTGGATTGGTCCGGCAATTTTGTCGGCCATCATGCTGGTGGTGATTGTTTACGCCATTCTCGGTGTTAACGATCAGGGTATCGACGGTACGCCAATCAGTGCTAAAGCAGTGGGTATTACGCTGTTCGGGCCTTACGTACTGGCGGTGGAACTGGCTTCTATGTTGCTGCTGGCTGGTCTGGTTGTGGCCTTCCACGTCGGTCGTGAAGAGCGTGCGGGTGAAGTGCTGAGCAATCGTAAAGACGACAGCGCGAAAAGAAAAACGGAGGAGCGCGCATGATCCCCTTACAACATGGACTGATCCTCGCGGCAATCTTATTCGTTCTTGGCTTAACCGGTCTGGTTATCCGTCGCAATCTGCTGTTTATGCTGATTGGTCTGGAAATCATGATTAACGCCTCCGCGCTGGCCTTTGTGGTCGCCGGTAGCTACTGGGGCCAGACCGACGGTCAGGTGATGTACATTCTCGCCATCAGCCTCGCGGCGGCAGAAGCGAGTATCGGCCTTGCGCTGCTGCTGCAACTTCACCGTCGTCGCCAGAACCTGAACATCGATTCAGTAAGTGAGATGCGCGGATGAACATGCTTGCCTTAACCATTATTTTGCCATTGATTGGCTTCGTCCTGCTGGCGTTCTCCCGTGGACGCTGGTCTGAAAACGTCTCTGCGATCGTGGGCGTTGGCTCTGTGGGCCTGGCGGCGCTGGTGACCGCTTTTATCGGCGTCGATTTCTTCGCTAACGGCGAGCAGGCTTACAGCCAGCCGCTGTGGACGTGGATGTCGGTAGGCGACTTTAACATCGGTTTTAACCTGGTACTGGACGGCCTGTCGCTGACCATGCTCTCGGTGGTTACCGGTGTGGGTTTCCTTATTCACATGTACGCCTCCTGGTATATGCGCGGTGAAGAAGGCTACTCTCGCTTCTTCGCTTACACCAACCTGTTCATCGCCAGCATGGTGGTTCTGGTTCTCGCCGACAACCTGCTGCTGATGTACCTCGGCTGGGAAGGCGTGGGTCTGTGCTCCTATCTGCTGATCGGTTTCTATTACACCGATCCGAAGAATGGCGCAGCGGCAATGAAAGCGTTCGTCGTGACCCGTGTGGGTGACGTGTTCCTCGCTTTCGCGCTGTTCATTCTTTACAACGAACTGGGCACCCTGAACTTCCGCGAAATGGTGGAACTGGCACCAGCGCACTTTGCTGACGGCAATAACATGCTGATGTGGGCGACGCTGATGCTGCTGGGCGGTGCGGTCGGTAAATCTGCGCAGTTGCCGTTGCAGACATGGCTTGCCGACGCGATGGCTGGCCCGACGCCAGTCTCCGCGCTGATCCACGCCGCAACGATGGTAACCGCTGGTGTCTACCTGATCGCTCGTACCCACGGCCTGTTCCTGATGACCCCGGAAATCCTGCATCTGGTGGGTATTGTCGGGGCGGTTACGCTGCTGCTGGCAGGCTTTGCTGCACTGGTACAAACTGACATCAAACGTGTTCTCGCTTACTCCACCATGAGCCAGATTGGTTACATGTTCCTCGCGCTTGGCGTACAGGCATGGGATGCGGCGATTTTCCACTTGATGACCCACGCGTTCTTTAAAGCGCTGCTGTTCCTGGCATCCGGTTCCGTCATTCTGGCTTGTCATCACGAACAGAACATCTTCAAGATGGGCGGCTTGCGTAAATCTATTCCACTGGTTTATCTCTGCTTCCTGGTGGGCGGCGCGGCACTGTCGGCACTGCCGCTGGTCACTGCAGGCTTCTTCAGTAAGGATGAGATCCTCGCGGGTGCGATGGCGAATGGTCATATCAATCTGATGGTGGCAGGTCTGGTCGGTGCGTTTATGACCTCGCTCTACACCTTCCGGATGATTTTCATCGTCTTCCACGGAAAAGAACAAATTCACGCTCACGCCGTGAAAGGGGTAACTCACAGCCTGCCGCTGATTGTGCTGCTGATCCTTTCCACCTTCGTTGGCGCACTGATTGTACCGCCGCTGCAGGGCGTGCTTCCGCAAACGACGGAACTGGCGCACGGCAGTATGTTGACCCTGGAAATTACCTCTGGCGTGGTTGCGGTCGTCGGCATTCTGCTGGCTGCCTGGCTGTGGCTGGGTAAACGTACTCTGGTGACCTCCATCGCCAACAGTGCGCCGGGTCGCCTGCTGGGAACCTGGTGGTACAACGCCTGGGGCTTTGACTGGCTGTACGACAAAGTGTTCGTCAAGCCGTTCCTGGGTATTGCCTGGTTGCTGAAACGCGATCCGCTGAACTCAATGATGAACATCCCGGCTGTCCTTTCCCGCTTTGCAGGTAAAGGCCTGCTGTTAAGCGAGAACGGCTACCTGCGCTGGTATGTGGCATCCATGAGCATCGGTGCGGTCGTGGTGCTGGCACTGTTGATGGTACTGCGTTGAGTTGTTGGCTGAGTGAATATACCCGGCGTTGCGCCGGGTCTGTGAACTAAGAATAAATTTTAGGTAACTGTTCCTGAAGTACAGGCGTCATCGGCGAAGTCAGACCGGATACCGCCAGCGCACAGCAACCGGAGCGTACTTAAGTACGTGAGGATTGCGAGCACTGCCGGGATTCGGGCTGGCGAGTGAGATAGCCTGAGCAGGAGTAAATATAAGGGACATACTTAGCTATGTTATTACCCTGGTTAATACTAATCCCCTTTATCGGCGGCTTCCTGTGCTGGCAGACCGAACGCTTTGGCGTCAAGGTGCCGCGCTGGATCGCGCTGATCACCATGGGATTGACGCTGGCGCTGTCGCTGCAACTGTGGTTGCAGGGCGGTTATTCACTGACGCAATCCGCCGGAATTCCACAGTGGCAGTCTGAATTCGACATGCCGTGGATCCCGCGTTTTGGAATCTCTATCCATCTCGCCATTGATGGTCTGTCGCTGCTGATGGTCGTCCTGACCGGTCTGCTCGGCGTGCTGGCGGTACTTTGCTCGTGGAATGAGATCGAAAAATATCAGGGCTTCTTCCACCTCAACCTGATGTGGATCCTGGGCGGCGTTATCGGCGTGTTCCTTGCCATCGACATGTTCCTGTTCTTCTTCTTCTGGGAAATGATGCTGGTGCCGATGTACTTCCTGATCGCACTGTGGGGGCATAAAGCCTCTGACGGTAAAACGCGTATCACGGCGGCAACCAAGTTCTTCATTTACACCCAGGCGAGTGGTCTGGTGATGTTGATCGCCATCCTGGCGCTGGTTTTTGTTCACTACAATGCGACTGGCGTCTGGACCTTCAACTATGAAGAGTTGCTGAATACGCCAATGTCCAGCGGTGTGGAATATCTGCTGATGCTGGGCTTCTTCATCGCCTTTGCGGTGAAAATGCCGGTGGTTCCACTGCACGGCTGGCTGCCGGATGCGCACTCCCAGGCACCGACTGCCGGTTCCGTTGACCTCGCGGGGATCTTGCTGAAAACCGCCGCTTACGGTCTGCTGCGTTTCTCCCTGCCGCTGTTCCCGAACGCGTCGGCAGAGTTCGCGCCAATCGCTATGTGGCTGGGTGTTATCGGCATCTTCTACGGTGCGTGGATGGCCTTCGCTCAGACCGATATCAAACGTCTGATCGCCTACACCTCGGTTTCCCACATGGGCTTCGTGCTGATTGCTATCTACACCGGCAGCCAGTTGGCCTACCAGGGCGCGGTAATTCAGATGATTGCGCACGGCTTGTCGGCGGCGGGTCTGTTTATTCTCTGCGGTCAGCTCTATGAACGTATCCATACCCGCGACATGCGCATGATGGGCGGTCTGTGGAGCAAGATGAAATGGCTGCCAGCACTGTCGCTGTTCTTTGCGGTGGCAACGCTTGGGATGCCAGGCACCGGTAACTTCGTCGGCGAATTTATGATTCTGTTCGGCAGCTTCCAGGTTGTGCCGGTGATTACCGTTATCTCTACCTTTGGGCTGGTCTTTGCATCTGTTTATTCGCTGGCGATGTTGCATCGCGCTTACTTCGGTAAAGCGAAAAGCCAGATTGCCAGCCAGGAACTGCCAGGGATGTCGCTGCGTGAGCTGTTTATGATCCTGTTGCTGGTGGTGCTGCTGGTACTGCTGGGCTTCTATCCGCAGCCGATTCTGGATACCTCGCACTCCGCGATTGGCAATATCCAGCAGTGGTTTGTTAATTCCGTTACTACTACAAGGCCGTAAATCGCCATGACAATAACTCCACAAAACCTGATCGCACTGCTACCGTTGCTGATCGTCGGCTTGACGGTGGTGGTTGTGATGCTCTCCATTGCGTGGCGACGCAATCATTTCCTCAACGCTACGCTCTCGGTTATTGGGCTTAACGCGGCGCTGGTTTCGCTCTGGTTTGTCGGCCAGGCTGGCGCTATGGACGTTACGCCGCTGATGCGCGTTGATGGTTTCGCCATGCTTTATACCGGGCTGGTCCTGCTGGCGAGCCTCGCCACCTGTACTTTCGCCTACCCGTGGCTTGAAGGCTATAACGACAACAAGGACGAGTTCTACCTGTTGGTGTTAATTGCCGCGCTGGGCGGGATCTTGCTGGCGAATGCCAACCATCTGGCGTCTCTGTTCCTCGGTATCGAACTGATCTCTTTGCCGCTGTTTGGCCTGGTCGGTTACGCTTTCCGTCAGAAACGTTCGCTGGAAGCCAGTATCAAATACACCATCCTTTCTGCCGCAGCATCTTCTTTCCTGCTGTTCGGTATGGCGCTGGTGTATGCACAGTCTGGTGACCTGTCGTTTGTCGCGCTGGGTAAAAACCTCGGCGACGGTATGCTCAACGAGCCGCTGTTGCTGGCAGGTTTTGGCCTGATGATTGTCGGTCTCGGCTTCAAACTCTCTCTGGTTCCGTTCCACCTGTGGACGCCAGACGTATACCAGGGCGCGCCTGCGCCGGTTTCCACTTTCCTGGCGACGGCGAGTAAAATCGCTATCTTCGGTGTGGTGATGCGTCTGTTCCTTTACGCACCGGTGGGTGACAGCGAAGCGATTCGCGTGGTGCTGGCGATTATCGCCTTTGCCTCCATCATCTTCGGTAACCTGATGGCGCTGAGCCAGACCAACATCAAACGTCTGCTCGGTTACTCGTCTATCTCTCACCTCGGCTATCTGCTGGTGGCGCTGATTGCGCTGCAAACCGGCGAGATGTCGATGGAAGCGGTAGGGGTTTACCTGGCCGGTTATCTGTTCAGCAGCCTCGGTGCGTTCGGTGTGGTCAGCCTGATGTCCAGCCCGTACCGTGGCCCGGATGCTGATTCCCTGTTCTCTTACCGTGGTCTGTTCTGGCATCGCCCGATACTCGCGGCAGTGATGACGGTGATGATGCTGTCGCTGGCAGGTATTCCGATGACGCTGGGCTTTATCGGTAAGTTCTATGTGCTGGCTGTCGGTGTCCAGGCACACCTGTGGTGGCTGGTGGGCGCCGTGGTTGTCGGTTCGGCAATCGGCCTCTACTACTACCTGCGCGTGGCGGTGAGCCTGTACCTTCATGGTTCAGAACAGCCAAACCGTGATGCGCCGTCAGACTGGCAGTACACAGCAGGTGGTATCGTGGTGCTGATCTCTGCCCTGCTGGTTCTGGTGCTGGGTGTATGGCCGCAACCGCTGATTAGCATTGTGCGTTTGGCAATGCCGATGATGTGAGTCGTCAGTCAGTAAGCTGAGAAAGCCGCCGACATGTTCGGCGGTTTTTTTATGGTGCCCTGACACCATCACCCAACAATAACCGTCAGCGCATGATTCCCTTGCCGCAGCATACGTCGATACGCACTAATCAGTTTTTCCATATCAAGCATGATCGAAGCAAAGAGTTGCCCCTCTAACTCCTCTGAAAAGGTCACTCCCGGATAAATATCCATTTCATTGAGTCGCTTAATGGAAAACTGTTTACGCAGTTCATTTCGGTCGAGTGCCTCCAGCCGGTCAATAGTGGCGGCTAACTCCTGATTCCAGGTCAATCCCAGGAAACCATCGATGCCATCTTCGAGACTATGTTCACCGAGCACCGCACGACTCAGCGGATCATTCTTCGCTGGATCAAAAGCAGAGGTGCCCGTCAGGCCAAAATGTAAAAAGTCCCAGCGTTTATCAATATCCAGTCGCCTTGAGCCTGAAATCGTTTCATGAATATCGTCCATTAAAGATTTCTCATTAGACTCAATCAATTTGTTGGCCTTTTCTGAGTTAATTTCCGCAAAATACGCAATCATTCCCATCTTATTTCTCCCGTCAGATTTCCTTTTGCGCATCTTAAAACAGACGGGGGGAAATAAAATATACAAGCTGCTTTTTCTGGAGCCGCCTCGAGAAAATTTTATTATTTACTGTTGTACAACAAGGTTATAACACTATCCACCACCTGCGCCATTTTCTGATAGTTCAGTCTGTCTGCGGTATCACGGGCAGGTGATATTGTTTATTACGATAAAAAGCGGTGTCTGTAATCATGACGGCGGGGATATCTTGCTGCCAGTAATTAAGATGGCCAGAGAAATCGATACCGGGAATAAAACCAGGACATGGGCGAGTCTGTTATTTATCACTATTAATGATAAATATCATGCTCAAATATATTGTTGGCTTGATAGATTTATATAAAAGTAGCCTGAGTCATTGGCTGATGAAACAGGGCGATTTTGCCCTGTTATCAATTAATTAAAGATTATACGTGAAACACCGCGAAATCGCTCGCCAGTTCTGTTGCCGGGAAAATTGCCCGGCATTCGCGTAATAAATGCTGACAGCCTTTATCATCATAGCGTGAGCTGACGTGAGTAATGATCAATTTGCCGACACCCGCCTCACGAGCCAGAGTCGCCGCCTGACGGCTTGAACTGTGCCCACGGCTGTTGGCTTTGGCTTCCATCTCCATATCCAGCGTTGTTTCGTGAACCATTATGTCGACACCTTTAGCAAGATCTATTGCGGCATCGCAAGGGCCGGTATCACCGAAAATGGCGATTGATTTACCCGGTGTAGGCGCGGATAAGTAATCAGCGCCGTTAATCTGCCGACCGTCTTCCAGCGTGACTGTTTTGCCTTTTTTCAAATCCTGGAACAGCGGACCTGGTTGTACGCCGGCATCTTTTAACGCCTGGGCATTCAGCGCGCCTGGTTTATCATGTTCTTCAATACGATAGCCGTAACACTCCAGTGGATGCTCCATTGGATATGCCGTTACCTTGCGCAGTCCATCATCAGCTATTTCTCCAGCCGTAATTTCAACAATTTCCAGCGGATAATCGGTCCACGAGCCGCTAATGCGTAACGCTGTCTCAACAAATTCACGGATACCTTTCGGACCATAAATTGTTAATGGTTGCACAATGCCTGACATGGAACGACTGCATAGCAATCCTGGCAAGCCGAAAAGATGATCGCCATGAAGATGGCTTATAAAAATCCTGTCCAGTTTTCCTGGGTTAAATGCCGTGTGCAACATCTGGTGTTGTGTACCTTCACCACAATCAAATAACCAAAGCCCGGCTTGCGTCGGATGTTGCAGATTAAGCAATATTGCCGTGACATTACGTGTCCGGGTCGGAACACCTGCCGAAGTGCCTAAAAAAATTAATTCCATGAGTTCATCACGCTGCTGAAAATATTCCGGCTAGTATAAAGCAAACAGCACAAAGGAGCCTTCCATGATCGACTGGCAAGATCTGCATCATTCTGATTTATCCGTTTCTCAGCTTTATGCCTTATTACAACTGCGTTGTGCGGTATTTGTAGTGGAACAAAACTGTCCTTACCAGGATATCGATGGCGACGATCTGGTGGGAGAAAATCGCCACATTCTCGGTTGGCATAACGGGACACTGGTGGCGTATGCGAGGATTCTGAAAAGTGACGACGAACTGCAACCCGTTGTGATTGGTCGGGTGATTGTCAGCGAAGCCTTACGCGGCGAAAAAATTGGTCAGCAATTGATGAGTAAGGCGCTGGAATCGTGTACTCGCCACTGGCCGGAGAAGCCGATTTATCTGGGGGCGCAGGCGCATTTACAAAACTTTTATGGGCAATTTGGTTTCATCCCTGTGACCGATATTTATGAGGAAGATGGTATTCCGCATATCGGGATGGCGCGCGAGGTTATTCAGGCGTAATCGATAACCGTTGTCTATAGTTAGTGGCAGGTTTTACGCAAATGGAGAACGAGAATGTCTAATCAGTTTGGTGATACACGTATCGATGACGACCTGACGTTGCTGAGTGAAACACTTGACGAGGTACTACGTTCCTCTGGCGATCCCGCCGATCAAAAATATGTTGAACTAAAGGCGCGTGCAGAAAAGGCGCTGGATGATGTGAAAAAAAGGGTAAGCCAGGCTTCTGACAGTTATTACTATCGGGCGAAGCAGGCAGTTTATCGCGCCGATGACTACGTCCACGAAAAACCCTGGCAGGGAATTGGCGTTGGCGCGGCTGTTGGACTGGTGTTAGGACTATTGCTGGCACGCCGTTAAAACCTCCCTACACTGGGGTACTGCATTTTTTCTGTAGTACCCCGTATAATGTGAGGCTTTTAACAGGGAGAGGTTCGCGTGCAATCACTTACTACGGCGCTGGGAAATCTACTGCGCCATTTGTCGCAAGAGATTCCGGCGACACCCGGCATTCGGGTTTTCGACATTCCTTTCCCTCTCAATGACGCTTTTGATGCCTTAAGCTGGCTGGCCAGTCAGCAAACGTATCCGCAATTTTACTGGCAACAACGTAATGGCGATGAAGAAGCTGCCGTGCTGGGCGCAATCATCCGCTTTACGTCGTTGGGGCAGGCGCAACGTTTTCTTCGTCAGTATCCGGAACACACCGACTTACGCATCTGGGGATTGAATGCGTTTGACCCGTCGCAGGGTAATCTACTTTTACCACGTCTGGAATGGCGACGCTGTGGCGGTAAAGCCACGCTACGGCTGACGCTATTCAGTGAAAATTCCCTTCAGCACGATGCAGTTAAGGCAAAAGAATTTATCGCCACACTGGCGAATATTAAACCTTTGCCCGCGTTACGTTTAACCACCACGAAAGAACAACACTGGCCGGACAAAACTGGCTGGACGCGATTAATCGAACTGGCAACGAAAACCATCGCCGAAGGTGAACTCGACAAAGTGGTTCTTGCCCGGGCGACTGACCTGCATTTCGCAAGTCCGGTCAATGCAGCGGCGATGATGGCTGCCAGCCGGCGGCTCAATCTGAACTGCTACCATTTTTACATGGCCTTTGATGGCGAAAATGCTTTTCTTGGCTCAACGCCTGAGCGGTTATGGCGGCGGCGAGACAAAGCTCTGCGTACCGAAGCCCTGGCGGGAACGGTAGCAAATCATTCTGATGATAAGCAGGCGCAGCAGTTGGGTGAGTGGCTGATGGCGGATGATAAAAACCAGCGCGAGAACATGCTGGTGGTGGAAGATATCTGCCAACGATTGCAGGCCGATACCCAGACGCTGGATGTGTTACCGCCGCAGGTACTGCGCCTGCGTAAAGTGCAGCATCTGCGCCGCTGTATCTGGACTTCACTCAACAAAGCGGATGATGTGATCTGTTTACATCAGTTACAGCCAACGGCAGCCGTTGCTGGCTTACCGCGCGATCTGGCGCGGCAGTTCATCGCCCGGCACGAACCGTTCACCCGTGAATGGTATGCCGGTTCTGCGGGTTATCTCTCATTACAACAAAGCGAATTCTGCGTTTCCCTGCGCTCGGCGAAAATCAGTGACAATGTGGTGCGATTATATGCCGGAGCAGGCATTGTCCGAGGCTCAGACCCCGAGCAGGAGTGGCAGGAAATCGACAACAAAGCGGCAGGGTTGCGAACATTATTACAAATGGAATAGTAATGAGTCGCATCATTACCGATTCATATCAATAATCTATTTTTGTAGCTCCTTATACTTAGCCGCAATATTGATACCGGACAAACTCATGTCAGTAAGCGCATTTAACCGACGCTGGGCGGCGGTCATTCTGGAAGCATTAACGCGTCATGGCGTCAGACACGTCTGCATTGCCCCTGGCTCTCGTTCTACGCCGTTAACGTTAGCGGCGGCGGAAAATTCTGCATTCATCCACCACACCCATTTTGATGAGCGTGGGCTGGGGCATCTGGCACTGGGGCTGGCGAAGGTCAGCAAACAGCCGGTGGCGGTGATAGTAACTTCCGGCACGGCGGTGGCAAATCTCTACCCGGCACTGATTGAAGCGGGGTTAACCGGAGAGAAACTGATCCTCTTAACCGCCGATCGCCCGCCGGAACTGATTGACTGCGGCGCGAATCAGGCGATTCGCCAGCCGGGAATGTTCGCCTCTCACCCCATGCATAGCATTTCACTACCGCGTCCGACCCAGGATATTCCCGCTCGCTGGCTGGTATCTACCATCGACCATGCTCTCGGTACTTTGCATACTGGCGGAGTCCATATCAACTGCCCGTTTGCTGAACCGTTGTATGGCGAGATGGACGACACCGGGCTTAGCTGGCAACAACGTCTGGGCGACTGGTGGCAGGACGATAAACCGTGGCTGCGTGAAGCGCCTCGTCTGGAAAGTGAAAAACAGCGCGACTGGTTCTTCTGGCGGCAAAAGCGCGGCGTGGTCGTTGCGGGTCGCATGAGTGCGGAAGAGGGCAAAAAAGTCGCCCTGTGGGCGCAAACTCTTGGCTGGCCGCTGATTGGCGACGTGCTGTCGCAAACCGGGCAGCCGCTGCCGTGTGCCGATCTCTGGTTAGGCAATGCCAAAGCGATCAGCGAGTTACAGCAGGCGCAGATTGTGGTGCAACTGGGGAGCAGCCTGACCGGCAAACGGTTACTGCAATGGCAGGCAAGTTGTGAGCCGGAAGAGTACTGGATTGTTGATAATATCGAAGGGCGACTCGACCCGGCGCACCATCGTGGACGTCGGCTGATTGCTAATATCGCCGACTGGCTGGAACTGCATCCGGCAGAAAAACGCCAGCCCTGGTGCGTTGAAATCCCGCGTCTGGCTGAACAGGCAATGCAGGCGGCTGTGGCGCGCCGAGACGCATTTGGTGAAGCGCAACTGGCGCACCGCATCAGCGACTATCTGCCGGAACAGGGGCAACTGTTTGTCGGTAACAGCCTGGTGGTGCGTCTGATTGATGCGCTCTCGCAACTTCCGGCAGGTTATCCGGTTTACAGCAATCGTGGAGCCAGCGGTATTGACGGACTGCTCTCTACCGCCGCAGGTGTTCAGCGGGCGAGCGGTAAACCCACGCTGGCGATTGTTGGCGATCTTTCCGCACTTTACGACCTGAACGCACTGGCGTTACTGCGTCAGGTTTCCGCGCCGCTGGTATTAATTGTGGTAAACAACAACGGCGGGCAAATTTTCTCGCTGCTACCAACGCCGACAAGCGAGCGCGAGCGTTTCTATCTGATGCCGCAAAACGTCCATTTTGATCATGCTGCCGCGATGTTTGAGCTGAAATATCATCGCCCGCAAAACTGGCAGGAACTTGAAGCGACGCTTGCCGACGCCTGGCGCACCCCGACCACCACCGTGATTGAGATGGTGGTTAACGACACCGATGGCGCACAAACCCTCCAGCAATTGCTGGCGCAGGTAAGCCATTTATGATCCTGCACGCGAAGGAAAAACACGGCAAGCCAGGTTTACCCTGGCTGGTTTTTCTGCACGGTTTTTCCGGTGATTGCCACGAATGGCAGGAAGTCGGCGAAGCGTTTGCCGACTACTCGCGGTTGTATGTTGATCTCCCAGGTCACGGCGGTTCGGCGGAAATTAGCGTCGATGGTTTTGATGATGTCACCGATTTACTGCGTAAAACCCTTGTTAGTTACAACATACTTAACTGCTGGCTGGTGGGGTACTCGCTCGGTGGACGCGTGGCGATGATGGCGGCTTGTCAGGGGATGCCGGGGCTGAGTGGGGTTGTTGTGGAAGGCGGTCATCCGGGGCTGCAAAATGCTGAACAACGCACGGAACGTCAGCGTTCCGATCACCGTTGGGCGCAGCGTTTTCGCACAGAACCATTAACGGCAGTATTTGCCGACTGGTATCAACAACCAGTTTTTGCCTCGCTTAACGACGAGCAGCGCCGGGAACTGGTGACGCTGCGTAGCAACAATAATGGCGCAACCCTTGCCGCCATGCTGGAAGCAACCTCATTGTCCGTCCAGCCTGATTTACGTGCTAACCTTAGCGCCCGCACATTTGCGTTTTATTATTTATGTGGTGAACGTGACAGCAAATTCCGCGCTCTGGCGGCGGAACTGGCTGCTGACTGCCATGTCATTCCTCGCGCCGGACATAACGCGCACCGGGAAAATCCCGCTGGCGTAATCGCAAGTCTGGCGCAGATCTTGCGTTTCTGACTAAAGGACACAATATGATTTATCCTGATGAAGCAATGCTTTACGCACCGGTTGAATGGCACGACTGCTCCGAAGGTTTCGAGGACATTCGTTATGAAAAATCCACCGATGGTATCGCAAAAATCACCATTAATCGTCCGCAGGTGCGCAATGCCTTCCGTCCTCTGACGGTAAAAGAGATGATCCAGGCGCTGGCGGATGCGCGTTATGACGATAACATCGGCGTGATCATTCTGACTGGCGCAGGCGATAAAGCGTTCTGCTCTGGCGGCGATCAAAAAGTCCGTGGTGACTACGGTGGTTATAAAGATGACTCCGGCGTACATCACCTGAACGTGCTGGACTTCCAGCGCCAGATCCGTACCTGTCCAAAACCGGTTGTCGCGATGGTGGCTGGCTACTCCATCGGCGGCGGTCACGTTCTGCACATGATGTGCGATCTGACCATTGCGGCAGAAAACGCCATCTTCGGTCAGACTGGGCCGAAAGTCGGTTCCTTCGACGGCGGCTGGGGCGCTTCCTATATGGCGCGTATTGTCGGGCAGAAAAAAGCGCGTGAAATCTGGTTCCTGTGCCGTCAGTACGACGCAAAACAGGCGCTGGACATGGGCCTTGTGAACACCGTTGTGCCACTGGCGGATCTGGAAAAAGAAACCGTCCGCTGGTGCCGCGAAATGCTGCAAAACAGCCCGATGGCGCTGCGCTGCCTGAAAGCTGCGCTGAACGCCGACTGCGACGGTCAGGCAGGGCTGCAAGAGCTGGCGGGGAACGCCACCATGCTGTTCTATATGACGGAAGAAGGTCAGGAAGGTCGCAACGCCTTCAACCAGAAACGTCAGCCTGATTTCAGCAAATTTAAACGGAATCCGTAATGCGTAGCGCGCAGGTATACCGCTGGCAGATCCCCATGGACGCGGGGGTGGTTCTGCGCGATAGGCGGTTAAAAACCCGCGACGGGCTGTACGTTTGCCTGCGCGATGGCGGGCGCGAAGGGTGGGGAGAGATCTCCCCACTGCCGGGCTTCAGTCAGGAAACTTGGGAAGAGGCGCAAAGCGTGCTGCTTGCCTGGGTAAATGACTGGCTGGCAGGCGATTGCGAATTACCGCAAATGCCTTCCGTCGCCTTTGGCGTGAGCTGCGCGCTGGCAGAGCTTACTGATACGTTGCCGCAAGCAGCCAATTACCGTGCGGCACCGCTGTGTAACGGTGATCCGGACGATCTGATCCTCAAACTTGCCGATATGCCTGGCGAGAAAGTGGCGAAGGTCAAAGTGGGATTGTACGAAGCCGTGCGCGATGGCATGGTAGTGAATCTGTTGCTGGAAGCGGTTCCGGATCTGCATTTGCGTCTTGACGCGAATCGCGCCTGGACGCCGCTGAAGAGCCAGCAGTTTGCCAAATACGTCAATCCGGATTATCGCGACCGCATCGCTTTTCTCGAAGAACCGTGCAAAACACGCGATGATTCCCGCGCCTTTGCCCGTGAAACTGGCATTGCCATTGCCTGGGATGAAAGCCTGCGCGAGCCGGATTTTGCCTTTGTGGCGGAAGAGGGCGTGCGCGCGGTGGTGATCAAACCTACGCTCACGGGCAGCCTGGAGAAAGTACGCGAGCAGGTGCAGGCGGCGCACGCGCTGGGGCTGACGGCGGTGATCAGTTCTTCCATCGAGTCGAGCTTAGGCTTAACGCAACTGGCGCGGATTGCGGCCTGGTTAACGCCAGACACCATTCCGGGTCTGGACACGCTGGATCTGATGCAGGCGCAGCAGGTTCGTCGCTGGCCGGGTAGCCCGCTACCGTTAGTGGAAGTAGATGCACTGGAGCGGCTGCTATGATCTTCTCTGACTGGCCGTGGCGTCACTGGCGGCAGGTGCGGGGAGATGCCATCGCCTTGCGTCTCAATGACGAGCAACTCAACTGGCGCGAGCTTTGTGCTCGCGTCGATGAATTAGCGTCGGGCTTTGCGGCGCAGGGCGTGGTTGAGGGCAGCGGCGTGATGCTGCGGGCGTGGAATACGCCGCAAACGCTGCTGGCCTGGCTTGCGTTGTTGCAATGCGGTGCGCGGGTGCTTCCCGTCAACCCACAGCTTCCGCAGCCGTTGCTTGAGGAGTTGCTGCCCAATCTTACGCTGCAATTTGCGCTGGTGCCGGAAGGGGAGAACACCTTTCCGGCATTAACGTCGCTGCAAATTCAGGCTGGAGAGGGCGCATATGCAGCTATGTGGCAGCCGACACGCCTGTGCTCAATGACGTTGACCTCTGGTTCTACCGGGTTGCCGAAAGCCGCTGTCCATACTTATCAGGCTCATCTTGCCAGCGCCGAAGGGGTGTTATCGCTGATTCCGTTTGGCGAGCACGATGACTGGTTGCTCTCTTTACCGCTATTTCACGTTTCCGGGCAGGGAATTATGTGGCGCTGGTTGTATGCTGGCGCGCGGATGACGGTACGCGATAAACAGCCGCTGGAGCAAATGCTGGCAGGCTGTACTCACGCTTCGCTGGTGCCGACGCAGCTCTGGCGTTTGCTGGTTAACCGTAGTTCAGTTTCCCTGAAAGCGGTATTGCTTGGCGGCGCGGCAATCCCGGTCGAATTGACGGAACAGGCACGCGAGCAGGGTATTCGTTGCTTTTGCGGCTATGGTCTGACCGAGTTTGCCTCCACGGTGTGTGCGAAAGAAGCCGACGGTCTGGCAGACGTCGGTTCGCCGCTGCCCGGTCGGGAAGTGAAAGTTGTTAACGATGAGGTATGGTTGCGCGCTGCCAGTATGGCAGAAGGTTACTGGCGTAACGGGCAACTGGTGTCGCTGCTCAATGATGAAGGCTGGTACGCTACGCGCGATCGCGGCGAGATGCATAACGGTAAACTGACCATTGTCGGGCGCTTGGATAATCTGTTCTTTAGCGGTGGCGAAGGTATTCAGCCGGAAGAGGTGGAGCGGGTTATTGCTGCGCATCCTGCGGTTTTGCAGGTGTTTATCGTCCCCGTTGCAGACAAGGAGTTTGGTCATCGCCCGGTAGCTGTGGTGGAGTATGACCAGGACAGCGTGGATCTTAGCGAATGGGTGAAAGATAAGC
This sequence comes from Escherichia sp. MR, assembly GCF_005280595.1. NCBI lineage: Bacteria > Pseudomonadati > Pseudomonadota > Gammaproteobacteria > Enterobacterales > Enterobacteriaceae > Escherichia > Escherichia sp. MR. The sequence goes on from NZ_SZVK01000008.1 coordinate 109,525, forward strand.
TGGCCCGTTTTCAGCAACCGGTGCGTTGGCTGACGTTGCCATCAGAACTGAAAAACGGCGGCATTAAAATTTCACGCCAGGCGTTGAAAGAGTGGGTTCAACGCCAGCAGTAATGGAACATCCGTTTCACTTCTCATTTTTGCCATTCCATTGCCGTTGATAAAGAGTTTATCTGTTAATCTGTAACTTAATGTGAAAACTCTTAGTTAACAGGATAATGCAATGGAATGGCTGGTCAAAAAATCGTGTTGCGATAAACAAGATAAGAGACATGTAATTATGCTCTGCGATGCTGGCGGCGCGATAAAAATGATCGCTGAAGTGAAGAGTGACTTCGCCGTGAAAGTGGGGGATTTACTCTCGCCTTTGCAGAATGCGCTTTACTGTATTAATCGTGAAAAGTTGCACACGGTGAAAGTCCTCTCGGCAAGCAGTTACAGCCCCGATGAGTGGGAACGGCAGTGTAAATCGGCTGGGAAAATTCAGTAACGTTGTTTTGTCGTGGGAAGGAAAATCAGCATTAATCCGCTCGCAATACAGGTTACGCCCAGCAGCGCTTTCAGTGAAAAAGTCCCTTCCCAACCAGGAAGCACCATTGAAGCAATCCATACCAGTACATAACTCATACTCAGTAAGGCATAGGCTTTGCTGAGTGCCAGTTGATGTAACGCTTTATACCAGCAAAAAACGGAGATCAGATAACCAAGCAATCCGACCAGCAGAATCTGAGCACCGGTATCAAAAGCAAAAAACGCCGCGATAAAATCCCGCCACCGCGTCATCGATGGCAGATGACTTGCCGCATAACCCAGACTTAATTGTGCTGCAGAAGCAATCATGACGCTGAATAATCCCCACATCAGCCCCATTACACCGTACTCCCCAGGATCACAATGCCGCCAATAATGAATGCTACCCCGCACCAGTGACGCAGCGATACCGGCTCGCGCCACAGTTTTACTGCCGCCAGCGTCACCCAGACAAAATTCAGACTCAACATCGGGTAGGCAATGCCTACCGGAACGCTCTGCAAGACCAGTAGCCAGAGCACCATCGCAAGGCCAAGACAAGCCAGCGCCAGTCCCAGCCACAGTACGATATGTTTGCGCCGCTTTTTTATTGCCACAAAGCCGGTTGCCTGTTTCTGACACAACTGCCCGGCTACACTAAGCAGGCTGGCAAAGACTAAAATCATCCAGATCATTTTGGGCGGTACTGAATGAGCACCAGACGTCCCTGATGATCGATGGCATCAGCGGGCGGAATGGCGAGACTGTTGATGTCTTCATCGCGGTCAACCGAAAGCACGAGTGTAATCATCCCCTCCTGACGATGTTGATTAAGCCAGTTTGCGAACTCATCACCGCTGACAAATCTCCCTTGCGCATCCGGATAATTAAGGCCGTATTTCAATTCACCCGTCTGGCGATACATGATGATGTCATCGCGTTGCAGGCTCCATGCCAGACCAGCGGCAACGCCGACGCTGTCGGTAAGAATATAGCGGCTTGGCTGCAGTGATTCTTGTGTCATCTCGACAAAAAATTGCGGATGTTTTCCTTCCATAACTCTGTCAGGAATTGAAAATCCTACCAGCAACGCCATCCCCAGCGGGCAAAGCGCGGCATAAGGCCAGGTTTTATCCACGTTTGTTAAGGTATACCAGCCGAAAAATGCCCATAGCGAAAAAATCGACCATGCACAGAAGACTTTATAGCTCTCGAAGGTTTGCCACACTGGAGTGTTCATTGCTCCCCAGGGGGAGACTACAAACGTGGCAATAATGCCAGTGACACCAAAAGCGATGTTAATCCAGCCATTCATCCGCAACGCCAGAGGATTATTTTTTGCTGCCAGCAAAGCGTAATGCGCCATCAGCATTGCCAGAGGTGCAAAGCAGGAAAGAATATAGGTAGGTAATTTGCCTTTCGCGACGGAGAAAAACAGCAGCGGCATCACCGTCCAGCTCAACAAATAGACGGTTGCGGAATGCTTGCGGTTTTTCCAGCCTGTGTACAGTGCACCGGGGAGTAACCCCAGCCACGGCAGGCTACCGGCAATAATGACCGGCAAGTAGTACCAGAACGGGGCTTTATGCTGGGCATCATCCATCGCAAAGCGTTGAATATGCTCAACCCAGAAAAAATAATGCCAGAAGTCAGACTCCCGCTGCGCTATCGCCAGTCCCCAGGGGAGAACCGTCAGTACGCAACTGATAACCGCCAGCCAGCCGTAAATAAAGAGATCTTTCCAGCGTTTTTGCGTCGCTACCCATGGCAGCACGCTTAATACCGGCACGGCAAGGGCGAGAAAACCTTTAGTCATCACCCCCATGCCGCAGGTGATCCCCAGCAGTAAAAATCCCACGCTTTTGCCTTTCCACGTCTGTGCCTGCATTGCCAGCCAGAAGCTGCACATTCCCGCCACCAGCCAGAATGCAATAAACGGATCGAGCACGGCATAAGTGCCGATGGCATAGACAATAAACAATGAGAGATAAATCACTGCGGCGAGTAGTGCCAGACGTTTATCGCGCCATAAGCGCAGTGTAAACCAGGCCACCAGCGCGGCGGTTAACAGGGTCGCAAAGATAACGCCTGCCCGCACACCAACGTTATTCGCACCAAATAGCCATTGCCCAATGCTGTTAATCCAGTATCCGGCAATGGGTTTTTCAAAATAACGTAGCCCTAACAGATGGGGCACAATCCAGTCTCCGGATGCCAGCATTTCCCGACTGATTTCCGCATAACGCGTTTCATCTGGTTGCCAGAGCAGACGATAATTAATCGGCAAGAGATAATAGGCGGTGATAAACGCAAAGAATGCTGCGTAATAGCGAATGGATTTCATGGAAGCATTCCCGCAGCTTGTTGGCAACCCAGCCAGCCTTCACGTCCGGCAATACTTCCGCGAACAACTTGTCCGAGCGGCAACGTTTCTGATAACAGTTCGCTTAAAGGGCAAAATGTCACGCCTTCCTGAGCTGCGCGTTTCAGGAGATCCACAAAATAATGCTGATAAGCGCAGCCTTCAACTTCGGCATGAATGGTATAAACCGGCGTGCCTTTATCTCGCAGGATGCGGTTGAGTAACCAACCGTTAAAATCTTCCGCTTTCACATCCCGACCAATCACTTCATCCCAGGTGGGTAAGGTCACCGGAATTTGCGTAGTACCGGGTTTTCCTGATTCGAGCAATGGACGAAACGGCATCGCCCCACGACAATCGCTGTTGTAGCGCAAATGGAACGCTTCTTTTGCTTCGATCACCTGCTGGTCGGCACGCCAGCCCGCAGCGGCAGAACAGGTTACCGGTTGGCCGATAATCTCTTCAAGGGTGCGAAGACCACGTGCAATATCGTCGACCATCGTTTGGCGATCCCAGTTACCGCTCTGGGCTTGCCAGGCATGGTGATCCCAGGCGTGCAGGCCGACTTCGTGGTATTTAGCCGCTTCGCGAATGATATCGGCGTTGGCATAACCAATCTCTTTACCTGGCCATGCCGTACCGGCCAGTAAAATATCCCAGCCATAAAGCGATGCCGCGTTTGAGCGCAGCATCTTCCACAAAAACTGTGGTTTCACTAGTCGCCAGAGATGGCGACCCATATTGTCCGGGCCGACGCTGAAAAAAATGCTGGCCTGAATATTATGCTTACTCAAGATTTCCAGAAGACGCGGCACGCCTTCACGGGTGCCACGAAAGGTATCGACATCAATGCGTAAGCCCACTTTGGTCATGATCATTTTTCCGTAAGATCGACAGTGCGCAGGAAGAAATCCAGTGTTTCGTCGATGGTTTCCTGCATATCAATTTTCGGTTCCCAGCCCAGGCAGCGGTGGGCATTGCGGATGCTCGGTTTACGATGCCCTACGTCCTGATATCCTTTGCCATAGTAGCTGCTACTTTCGACAACCCGAAAGCCCGCAAACGGTGGGAAGTGATGGCGCAGTGGATGTTTTTCGAAGCTCGCCAGCAGCATCTCGCCCAGTTCCTCAATGCTCGCTTCGTTATCAGGATTGCCAATGTTGATAATTTCGCCGTCGCAGCGATTTCCCGCATTTTCGATAATGCGGTATAACGCTTCAATGCCATCCCGAATATCAGTAAAGCAGCGTTTTTGTTTTCCGCCATCAATCAGCTTAATCGGTGAACCTTCCACCAGGTTGAGAATGAGTTGCGTAATAGCGCGCGAACTGCCAATTCGCGCTGCATTCAGGTTATCCAGCCTTGGCCCCATCCAGTTAAACGGACGGAAGAGGGTGAACTGTAAACCTTCTTTTTCGCCATACGCCCAGAGCACCCGATCAAGTAATTGTTTTGAAACCGAATAAATCCAGCGCGGTTTATTCACCGGGCCGACGATTAAATTAGAATGGTCTTCATCGAAGTATTTATCGCTACACATCCCATAAACTTCTGAAGTCGACGGGAAGATGATTCGCTTACGGTACTTCACGCAATAACGGATAATGCGCAGATTCTCTTCAAAATCGAGTTCAAATACGCGCAGCGGGTTGCGGGTATATTCAATCGGTGTGGCTATCGCCACCAGCGGCAAGACGACATCACATTTTTTGACGTGATACTCAATCCATTCGGAATGAATACTGATATCGCCTTCGACAAAGTGAAAATGCGGATGATTCAGAAAACGGCTTATCGCATCGCTGCCGATATCCAGACCGTAAACTTCATAATGATCTTCGCGCAGCAGGCGTTCTGTCAGATGGTTACCAATAAAGCCATTCACTCCGAGGATGAGTACCCGGGTACGGCGTCGGGCAGCGCAGGTTGATTGGCTATTTAATCGTGAACCTTGCACCAGCCCCAGCGTTTGCGCTAATTGTGAGCCTTGCATGGTAATGCCGTCGCCCGCCTGTCCGGTGACGATTTCCAGCGTGCCATAACCACAGGCAATCAACAGCGGTGAAACAGAAATCACGCTGCCCGACTGTGCGGCAGTAGTAAGGGAATGAACGCGGGACGACCAGACTGTAAATTTCTGATTGCCAACATAGCTAAAGGCGCCAGGCCAGGGATCGGCAACGGCACGCACCATGTTGTGGAGTTCACAAGCCGGTTTATGCCATTCGAGGCGGCTGTCCTCCGGTGTTCTGCGACCAAAACAGGTGGCTTCGTTCTCACGCTGGGCGATTTCCAGAATATTACCGTGTTTAATAGCGGGTAACGTCTGTTCCAGTAACTGACGCGCGGCGTGGCACAATTTATGATGTAGCGTAATGGCAATATCATCCGGCGCAATGGTAACGCGTAGCTGGGCAATAATGGCCCCGGCATCGGCACGTTTCACCATTCGGTGCAATGTAACGCCCGTTTCCGTTTCACCGTTCACCAGCACCCAGTTCAGCGGCGCGCGACCACGATATTTCGGTAACAGCGAACCATGCAGATTAAATGCGCCTGCGGGAGCAAGCTGCAAAATCTCGTCGCTGATCAAATGGCGATAATAAAAAGAGAAAATCACATCAGGTGACAGTTGGGCTATGCGTTCTACCCACAGCGGATGGTTAACGTTATCCGGCGCGTAAACCGGAATGCCTCTTTCCGCCGCCAGACGAGCCACCGAACCATAAAACGCTTTTTCGCCAGGATTATCGGTATGAGTAAAAATGGCGCTAATTTCGTAACCGGCAGCCAGCAAGGCTTCAATGCCCAGGCATCCCATATCGTGATAGGCAAAAACGGCGGTTTTCATTATTCATTTTCCTTGCTGGATGGACGGATAACTTGCTGAACAAAATAGCGGGGGCGGGCGCGGACATCGGTGTAGATCCTGCCGATATATTCACCGAGCAAGCCCATGCCGATAAACTGAGCGCCAATAAAGGTAAACAGCACGGCAAACAGCATAAAGACGCCTTCAGCCGCCCATTGTGGTCCGAAGGTCAGGCGTAAAATCACCAGCAGCACCGCGATGCTAAAACCGCCAATCGCAATAATGCTGCCGAGCAGACTCAGCATACGTAGCGGCGTAGTGGTAAGGCAGGTCACCAGGTCGTACATCAAATTAATCAGGCGCATAAAGCTGTATTTGGATTCACCAAACTCACGCTCGGCATGATGCACCGGAATTTCAATGGCGCGGCGGGCAAAGATATTCGCCAGAATAGGAATAAAGGTGCTGCGTTCATGGCAGTGCAACATCGCATCGACAATATGACGGCGATAGGCGCGCAGCATACAGCCGTAGTCGCCCATCGCTTTGCCGGTTGTGCGCTGGATAAGCCGGTTAATCATCTTCGAGGCGGTTTTACGAAACCAGCTGTCCTGGCGATTCTGGCGCACAGTCCCTACCACGTCGTAACCTTCATCGGCTTTTTCCACCAGGTGGGGGATTTCTTCTGGTGGATTCTGGAGATCGGCATCAAGAGTAATGATTAAGTCGCCGGTAACGTGACTGAATCCCGCCATAATTGCCGAATGTTGTCCGTAATTGCGGTTAAGCAAAATAGACACAATATGGCTGCCCTCCGCTTGTGAGGCATCGACCAGCATTTGTGCGGAGTTGTCGTTACTGCCGTCATCAACCAACAGTATTTCATACTCTTTGCCCAGTGATTCACAAGCTGCGGTGGTGCGCCTGATTAATTCCGGTAAACTTTCCTGCTCGTTATAAATGGGAATAACCACCGAGACTTTCTTAACAGGGTGGATTTCAAACATGGCTTATTGTCCTGCGAGTTGCTGAAGGGCAGTGATGACGCGATCGGCATCGGCGGTGGTCATATCCGGGAACAGCGGCAACGAACAGATGCGTTCGCTATTCCATTCCGTATTCGGCAACGACAGCGTTGGAAAACGCTCGCGATAATATTTTTGCGTGTGGGCGGCGCGGAAATGTAACCCGGTTCCAATGCCTCTTTCTTTTAACGCTTCCATCAGAGCATCGCGGCTGATACCACAACGTTGTTCATCAACACGAATGATAAACAGATGCCAGGCGTGAACGTGTGACCATGCAGGAACGCTTAAAGGCTGGAAAGGGAGAGTTGCCAGTGCTTGCTGATATTGCAGGGCAATGTCGCGACGGCGAGTATTTAGTTGCTCTAATTTATTCAACTGCGTCAGAGCTATCGCAGCGTTAATATCGGTCAGATTGTACTTATAGCCTGGCGTTAATACTTCAGCCTGCGGTGTGCGGCCCCAGGTTTGTCTGTCGTATGCATCGACACCCAGACCATGAAATTTCAACATGCGTAACTGGCGGGCGAGGTTTTCATTATCGGTAACAATCAGGCCGCCTTCCGCGCAGGTAATATTTTTGATGGCGTGAAACGAAAAAATAGCGGTGCCCTTTGCACCAGTATGCTGACCTTTGTAATACGTACCGACGGCGTGGGCGGCATCTTCAATGACCGCGATACCGTGGCGTTCAGCAATGGCGCGAATGGCGTCAATATCTGCTGGCGCTCCGGCATAATGCACCGGGATAATCGCTTTGGTGTAGGGCGTAATGGCCGCTTCGATCGCTTCAGGCGTGATCATCAGCGTATCGCGATCAACGTCCACCATCACCGGCGTTGCGCCCAACAGGGAGATCATATTGAGGGTTGAAACCCAGGTCATGGAGGGGGTGATGACTTCATCATCAGCGCCAATCCCCAGCGCCATCAGCGTGATATGCATTCCAGCAGTGGCCGAGCTGACTGCGATGGCATGTTGATTTCCTGTCAACTGGCAAAAGGCCGCTTCCAGTGCTTGATTCTTCGGGCCAGTGGTTATCCAACCGGATTCGAAAACCTCTTGAACTGCAGCGAGTTCTTCCGCGCCTATTGCCGGACGCGAAAAAGGTAAAAAGTCTGACATCGTTTTTCCTTCGGCCATTGAATACCTTTCCCTGTTATTCGCTAATATCTGTCATAGGGAACGTTATGTGTATTTTGCCATTTGGAATGAAATTCTAAGGGTAGAATATTAATTTAACTTTAAGGAATGAATATAAGGCTTAAATATTATTTTTTTTGTTTTTGTATCTTATTCAGGCTTTTAATTTGACAAGATTTAAGGCATTTTGCGTGCATCGTAATGTTTTAATACTATCCCAGCCACTATTTACCGGTGAAAATGTCGTTTGTTTTCGCGGTCATTTAGCTGGCTACACTTGTCTATAGGTGGAGCTTAAGTGTTAGCTTTTAGTGGGACTTCGTTGAAGTCTAAAAAATATATCTACATTTTACTGGCGCTTGGGGCGATTGTGGGGCTGGGTACACATGCTGCCTGGAGCAGTAATGGTTTGCCGCGTATCGACAATAAAACGCTGGCCAGATTAGCGCAGCAGCATCCGGTTGTGGTTCTGTTTCGCCATGCGGAACGCTGCGATCGCTCCTCTAATCAATGCTTGTCAGACAAAACAGGCATTACGGTGAAAGGTGCTCAGAATGCCCGTGAACTGGGCAAAGCTTTTAGCGCGGACATCCCTGATTTCGATCTTTATTCCAGTAATGCCGTTCGGACTATTCAATCAGCGACCTGGTTTTCTGCTGGAAAAAAACTGACGGTAGATAAACGGTTTTTACAATGTGGAAATGAGATTTATAGCACAATTAAGGAGTTGCAAAGCAAAGCTCCAGATAAAAATATCGTTATTTTCACCCATAACCATTGTCTGACCTATGTCGCAAAAGATAAACGAAACGTGACATTTAAACCAGATTATCTGGATGGGTTGGTAATGCATGTGGAAAAAGGCAACGTTTTACTGGATGGTGAGTTTGTTAATCGGTGATTTGTTAATATGACAGCCAATAATGGCTGTCATTACTGTTACATCAGACCTTTCAAACGTAATGTTTTCTGAGTGGCGACATTCAAATCATAGTGAGCAAGATCTTCAGGTTTTACCCATGCGTATTCCTGAAACTCTTCGTTAATTTTCACTTCACGGTTGGCAGAGACGCAGTCAAAGATCAGGTAAATCATATAAATCTCTTCCTTGCGGCCATCTGCATATGTCTTGATGCGAATATCATCACTGAACGTCCACGGCGTGATGTCAGTAAGAATCAGTTGCTCGCCCAGCTCTTCTCTGATTTCTCGACGTAATGCTTCTTCAATGCGCTCACCGGGTTCTACGCCGCCGCCAGACAGCGCCCATTGTCCGGGGAAAACGCCGCGATCGTCGGCCATTTTACACAGCAGATAAGCACCATCATTTTGAATTAAGGGACAAACTATAGTCCGTTGCCGCATGGGAATATTCCTTACCACCAAAAATAAAACAAAAGAATACGGCAATGGATCAACGCGTGAAAGTGGCATTGGTCTTTTTTGCGATGATAATCATGGTGATTGTTTTTTTTGGTTTCATCTTTTTGGTGGCTACTTTTTCTGCACTTAATTATTCAAGAAGTATTTAGTTACAATAAGTTAGCAGATCGCTTTTTTCACGCATTGAATCCTCTGTGTCAGGCAGTACAATCCCGCAGCTTTGGGGACTTTTAATTATCTTCTTGCGGGAAAAGGTAAAAATGAAAAAATTTGCGCTGCCAGTTCTGGCTGGAATGCTATTGGTTTCTGCATCGGCAAATGCGATAAGCATTAGCGGTCAGGCGGGAAAAGAATATACCAATATTGGCGTCGGTTTCGGTACTGAATCGACCGGTCTGGCATTAAGCGGTAACTGGACACATAACGATGACGACGGTGACGTCGCGGGCGTTGGTCTGGGATTGAATCTGCCGCTGGGACCGTTAATGGCAACTGTGGGCGGTAAAGGCGTTTACACCAACCCGAACGACGGCGATGAAGGTTATGCCGCAGCGGTAGGCGGTGGCTTGCAGTGGCAAATTGGCGATAGCTTCCGTCTGTTTGGTGAGTATTACTACTCTCCGGATTCGCTCTCCAGCGGTATTAAAAGTTATGAAGAAGCGAATGCTGGCGCGCGTTACACCATTATGCGTCCAGTCAGTATTGAGGCGGGTTATCGCTACCTGAATCTGTCGGGTAAAGACGGTAACCGCGACAACGCCGTGGCTGACGGCCCGTATGTCGGGGTTAACGCCAGTTTCTGATGCCTTCCGGCGCGGCGTTCTGCCGCGCCATTCAGTTTCTTACTACGCCTTATCTCCCTTTGCGTTATAGTGATTCGATAACAAAAGCAGGAGATAACCATGTTAAAAGTGGAAATGTTATCCACCGGGGATGAAGTGTTACACGGGCAAATCGTTGACACTAACGCTGCCTGGCTGGCGGATTTTTTCTTTCACCAGGGATTGCCATTATCTCGCCGCAATACGGTGGGCGATAACCTTGATGATTTAGTGACCATTCTGCGCGAACGTAGTCAGCACGCCGATGTGCTGATCGTCAATGGCGGACTGGGGCCGACCAGTGATGATTTAAGCGCACTCGCCGCAGCGACAGCCAAAGGTGAAAGCTTGGTTCTTCATGAAGCCTGGCTCAATGAGATGGAACGCTATTTCCGCGAACGTGGTCGCGTAATGGCGCCGAGTAATCGCAAACAAGCGGAGCTGCCTGCCAGTGCTGAATTTATCAATAACCCGGTAGGCACCGCTTGTGGTTTTGCCGTACAGCTTCACCGTTGCCTGATATTCTTTACCCCCGGCGTACCGTCGGAGTTTAAGGTGATGGTGGAGCATGAAATCCTGCCGCGCCTGCGCGAGCGTTTTTCTTTGCCGCAGCCGCCGGTTTGTCTGCGGCTGACAACTTTTGGTCGTTCGGAAAGCGATCTGGCGCAAAGCCTGGATGCGTTGCAACTACCGCCAGGTGTGACGATGGGCTATCGCTCTTCCATGCCGATTATTGAATTGAAACTCACTGGACCGGCAAGCGAGCAACAGGCGATGGAAAAACTGTGGCTGGACGTTAAACGCGTCGCCGGGCAGAGCATGATTTTCGAAGGCACAGAAGGGCTGCCTGCACAAATCAGTCGCGAACTGCAAAGTCGCCAGTTCAGCCTGACGTTGAGTGAGCAATTCACCGGTGGTTTATTGGCTTTGCAACTCGCGCGCGCAGGTGCGCCATTACTGGCATGTGAAGTGGTTCCTTCACAGGAAGAAACTCTGGCGCAAACTGCACACTGGATTACAGAACGGCGGGCCAACCATTTTGCCGGGCTGGCACTGGCTGTTTCTGGTTTCGAGAACGAGCATCTCAACTTTGCGCTAGCCACACCAGACGGCACTTTCGCTCTGCGTGTGCGTTTCAGCACTACGCGCTACAGCCTGGCTATCCGTCAGGAAGTGTGCGCAATGATGGCACTGAATATGCTGCGCCGCTGGCTGAACGGGCAGAACATCGCCAGTGAGCATGGCTGGATTGAGGTTGTTGAGTCGCTGAGACTGTCGCCGCAATAATAGTCCAGGTGCCGGATGCTTCCGGCACCTGTTCGCGGGTTTATTGCTGTTCATTACGGAAACGAAAGATAAAATGTCGCATCCGCATCCGCTTTTCCTGGCGTTACATTACTTTCTGTCTGAATATATCGCGCACTAAAATTCAACGACGTGGCTGATTGCTGAATATTACTTAACTGTAAAACGTAATCAGGTTGATTAAGGGGGATAATATTTTTATTCTTATCTAAGATCTGTACGCCAACCCCAGAGGCAGAATTATTCTGTTGAGTTAGCTTCAGGATTGAATTATTACTTCCACTTACCGTATCGCCTTCAAAACGTATGGCGACATTGGTTCCCGGATCACACGTTAGTCCGATATTAAAATCTACCAGCGCCGAAGTGGAGTTAATCCCTTTGAAGGTGGTGTCGGAATTAATTCCTGCGGCGGGTGATAATGAAACTGGAACATCAGGCGTGTTCAGGTCGCAGCTCAATGAGTGAAGATTAATAATGGTGTTGCTAAATTCGAGAGAAAATGCCTCAATATTATTCCACCAAATGCCAGCATTACTAAAACGAGATAAATCAATTTCACCACCCTGTAATTCTCCGATGACTTTTAATTGTATGCGGAAATTACCCTCAACGGAGAAGTTGTTTTTATTTGCAGTGCTGGTGCGTTTAGGGTATTCCATGCAGTAATTGTTTGGGGTGGTATTATTATTCTTTAAATCGTAAAATATTTTAATGCCGACGCCAGAATTTTTTCCATTAGTCAAAGGCACATTGAATAAACAGATATCACTGCCGACTAAAGTTGAAGGAGAAGTGGCAAACCCTTCACTGTAATCAGGATAATTATCTGAGCATGTGATCTGTCCTGAGTGACTGGAATGGTGGTGATGCTGCCAACTTACTGATTTAGTGTATGATGGTGTTTTTGAGGTGCTCCAGTGGCTTCTGTTTCTATCAGC
>NZ_SZVK01000090.1:0-7533 GCF_005280595.1 Escherichia sp. MR
TCGGTGGAGCTGCATGACAAAGTCATCGGGCATTATCTGAACATAAAACACTATCAATAAGTTAGAGTCATTACCGCAAAGATCAGCTTTCGTTAATTAATTTTTCGGCGTAGTTTTCGCACATACATTAATGAGAAATATATGTAAGGTGGTGAAAATGGCGATGAATACGGTTTTTCTTCATTTATCAGAAGAGGCAATTAAACGGCTGAATAAGCTCAGGGGCTGGCGTAAGGTTTCGCGATCTGCAATTTTGCGCGAAGCGATAGAGCAATATCTGGAGCGTCAGCAATTCCCGGTGCGTAAAGCAAAGGGTGGCAGGCAAAGGGGTGAGACAGTAGGTGTTGATGATCAGTGTAAGGATCATAAGGAATGACAAAAATTTTTTTATTCTTGAATATAAAAAACCAGATGCCCTTATTCTGGTATTAATACGAGGCTGTTTTACTTGAACTTATAATAACTGCAACTGTTACATCGTATCTGGAAAACGCCTCGCGAAATACGAGAGATTTTGCGGGAATAGCAGGTGTCGTCACACCCTATGAGCTGTAATCCGGGCGACCAGCGCCACCCGGAAAACGTCAGAGATTACTCCCCTTCACCCGGAAACAGGAACGGGTTAATGGAACTACGGGCGTAGCCTTCTTGCTCCATTCGCGCGTCCAGTACCAGAGAGGCGAGGTCATCTGCCACGGCTTCAACTTTCGGTTCTTTTTCCTGATAAAGAATCTTCAGGTAAGTGCCGCAGTCATCGCAGCTTTCGGCTTTAATCGCGGCCTGTTCGTCATCCAGCGACCAGTAATGCAGTTTGCCGCTCTGCTCGCAGTTGCTGCATTTTACGCGCACCACGTGCCATTCGGTTTCGCACAGGTTGCAGTGCAGGTAACGCAGACCCTGAGTGGTGCCAATTTGCACCATGCTGGACACCGGCATAGAACCACAAACCGGGCAATATTGACGTTGCTCGCCGTATTCAGCGCGGGCTTTGCCGGGGATCAGATTGGCCATCTGCGCCCAGTAGAGCGACAGTGCAGCCCAGATAAACGGCGCTTTATCGCTGCTGACGGACGAGAAATCAGAGGCAAACAGTGCGCTGGCCATATCTTCCAGCTCCTGTGTTGATGCCTTCTCCAGATTCTCAATCACGGCCAGCGCCGGACCGCTCATTTCTGGTTTCAGCTCAGCAATCAGCGCCATCAGTAGCTTTTGCCAGTGCTTATCGCGCGGCAGGACGTGAATATCCAGCGGTGGCTTACCCTGTGCGCTGGCTTCTTTAATGCGCGCGGTCAGATCCATCTCCAGCGGATGGTCGTACAGCACCACTTCCTGGGCGTGGGCGATAAGCGCAGCAAAGCGCAGGTAATCACCCAGCGGATTATTTTCTGCCAGCTCGCGCAGACGCTCGGCGCGGCGGTTGTATAAATTCTTGAGCCGAGGGAACAATAACGGCGGAATCATATCCGCCGTACGTTTCTCGCTCGAACCCAGCTCATCTTGCGGGATTATGCGAATACTCATTCAGCTTTCTTTTCCGTTGTCTTGCGGACTTCACGATACCAGCGTGGATGGTGTTTCTTCGCCCATGCGCTGGTAACCCATCCTTCCACCATGGCGGTAATCGTGCCTTTCACCCAAAGGGCGGCGTAGATATGCACCATGATAACCACAATTAACGCTACTGCGGCAAATGAATGCAGCATTAACGCGAATCGGATCACCGGGATTGAGAAAGCAGGCGCAAAATAAGGACGCCAGATAATCACACCGCTCACCAGCAGCAGAACCAGGAAAATAATCGCTGCCCAGAAAACGCATTTCTGACCGAAGTTATAACGCCCGGTGTCACCTACTTCCTCGTTGACGACGATCTTACGAATATTCTTCGCCCAAAAGATATCATCCCGATTGATTAGGTTGTGATGCCAGTAACGGAAAAACATGATGATGAACGAGGCAAACATAACCACGCCGACAAACGGGTGCAGAATTCGCGCCAGCTGCGGTGTGCCCATGATTTGCATCAACCAGTTGAAGGACGGGAACAAAAAGCCCAGCCCACTCACCGCCGCCAGGATGAAACAGAAGGCGGTTACCCAGTGGTTGATACGTTCCGGCGCGGTGTAGCGCACGATGGTGTCACGTCGTTTCATTTGCGCTCCTCGTCTTTCTCTTCGTGCAGATTGTTCTCTTCCTCATCCGCACGGTTCGGACCGACACCCACGTAGTGGAAGATACTGGCCGCGAAGGTAGCCGCAAAGCCAACAGCCGCGAGCGGTTTCCAGATGCCTTTCCAGAATTTCACGGTTTCGCTGATTTCCGGGTTCTCCGGCAAGCCATGATACAGGTTCGGCTTGTCAGCATGGTGCAGCACGTACATCACGTGTGTACCACCGACGCCAGCCGGATCGTACAGACCCGCATTGTCGTAACCACGGGTTTTCAGCTCAGCCACGCGCTCGCTCGCTAGCGTTTTCATCGACTCTTTCGTACCGAAGTGAATCGCGCCCGTCGGGCAGGTCTTCACACAGGCCGGTTCTTGCCCAACCACCACGCGGTCAACGCACAGCGTACATTTGTAGACGCGGTTGTCTTCTGGGTTAAGACGCGGAATATCGAACGGACAGCCCGCAATGCAATAACCGCAGCCAATGCACTGCTCGGACTGGAAGTCGACGATACCGTTGGCATACTGAATAATTGCCCCTTCCGCCGGGCACGCTTTCAGGCAGCCCGGATCGGAACAGTGCATACAGCCGTCTTTGCGGATCAGCCATTCCAGTTTGTCGTTCTGCTCCACTTCCGAGAAGCGCATTACCGTCCACGATTTGGCGCTTAAATCATTGGGGTTGTCGTACACCCCAATGTTATTGCCGACGGTATCGCGAATGTCGTTCCACTCTGAACACGCCACCTGACAGGCTTTACAGCCGATACAGGTGGTGACGTCGATGAGTTTCGCCACTTCTTCCTGGAAGTCCCGCGCCTGAGGCGCGGGGGTCAGACCGTTAGTCGCGGAACGACGAATGATATCTTGAGATTGATAAGCCATATGTCGTCTCCGTTACACCTTTTCCACATTCACAAGGAAGGACTTAAACTCCGGCGTCTGCGTGTTCGCATCACCAACGAATGGCGTTAACGTATTGGCAATAAAGCCTTTTTTAGCTACGCCTTCATAGCCCCAGTGAATCGGAATACCGATGGTATCGATATCTTTGCCGTTCGCTTTCAGCGTGCGAATACGTTTGGTCACCACCGCTTTGGCTTTGATATAGCCACGGTTGGAGGAGACTTTCACGGTATCGCCCTGAGCAATGCCAAGTTTATTCGCCAGCGACTCACCGATTTCCACAAACTGCTCTGGTTGCAAAATCGCGTTCAACAGCGCGTGTTTGGTCCAGTAGTGGAAGTGCTCGGTCAGACGATAGGTGGTTCCGACATACGGGAACTTATCGGCTTTACCCAATGCTTCGGCGTCGTCTTTAAAGATACGCGCAGCCGGGTTCGAGATAACGTTTGGATGCAGCGGGTTAGTCCCCAGCGGCGTTTCAAACGGCTCGTAGTGTTCCGGGAACGGACCTTCCGCCATCTTATCGAGGGCAAACAGACGCCCCATGCCTTCCTGCTGCATGATAAACGGCCCGACGCCACTGCCAGGAGGTGCTGCGCTGTAGTCCGGAATATCCCAGCCGGTCCACTTAGTGCCGTCCCATTTCAGCAACTGACGCTTCGGATCCCACGGGTTACCCTGCGGGTCTGCGGAGGCGCGGTTATACAGGATGCGGCGGTTAAGCGGCCATGCCCATGCCCAGCCCAGCGTGTTACCGAGGCCAGACGGATCGGCGTTATCACGGCGTGCCATCTGGTTGCCTTCCGGCGTCCAGCTACCGGCGAAAATCCAGCAGCCACAGGAGGTTGTACCGTCATCGCGCAGTTGGGCGAACGAGCTAAGTTGTTGGCCTTTCTTGACGATAACCGCACCGGTTGCCGGATCGGTAATATCGGCCAGCGCCTTACCGTTGCTCTCCATCGCTACTTCTTCCGACTTCGGCTCATGCGGAATGGCGTAGTTCCAGGTCATGTTCAGCACCTGGTCCGGGTTCGCGCCACCCTGTTCGGCATACATCTTGCGCAAGCGCAGGAAGATACCGGAGAGGATCTCGCCATCAGTCAGCGCAATCCCTGGGGCGTCCGCACCTTTCCAGTGCCACTGCAACCAGCGACCGGAGTTAACGATTGAACCGTTCTCTTCCGCGAAGCAGGTCGATGGCAGACGGAACACTTCGGTCTGGATCTTCGACGAATCAACTTCGTTCAGCTCACCGTGGTTCTGCCAGAAGTTGGAGGTTTCAGTGTTCAGCGGGTCGATGGTGACGAGGAACTTCAGTTTTGACAGACAGCCGATCACTTTGTTTTTGTTCGGGAATGAGGCAACAGGGTTAAAGCCCTGGCAGATATAGCCATTGACCTTGCCCTCTTTCATCATCTCGAAGTATTGCAGGACGTCGTAGCCTTTATCCCACTTCGGCAACCAGTCAAAGCCCCAGCTATTTTCCGCCGTCGCTTTATCACCAAAGAAGGCCTTCATCATTGAGACGAAGAATTTCGGGTAGTTGCCCCAGTAGTTGACCTGGCCTTCCAGCAGCGGTTTCGGCGTATTGGCGGTAAGGTAGGTTTGCAGATCGGTCTGCTTCTCACTTGGCAGCGTCATGTAACCCGGCAGGCTTTGCGACAGCAGCCCCAGATCCGTCAGCCCCTGAATGTTGGAGTGACCGCGCAGGGCGTTAACGCCGCCGCCAGCCATCCCCATATTACCGAGCAGCAACTGGATCATCGCCATGGTACGAATGTTTTGCGCACCAACGGAGTGTTGCGTCCAGCCGAGCGCGTAAAGGAACGAGGCTGTTTTATCGTGAGCACTGGTTTCTGCGATGTATTCGCAGACTTTCAGGAACGCGTCTTTTGGCGTACCACAGATGTTTTCAACCACATCTGGCGTATAACGGGAAACGTGCTGTTTCAGCAAGTTCCACACGCAGCGCGGATGTTGCAACGTGGTATCGCGTTTGGCAAAGCCGTTTTCGTCCAGTTCGTAAGTCCAGGAAGATTTATCGTACTTACGTTTTTCCGCGTCGTAGCCGGTGAACAGGCCATCTTCAAAGCCGTAATCCTCACGCACGATCAGGCTGGCGTTGGTATAGGCTTCGGTGTATTCGCGGTTGAATTTTTCATTGTTCAGCAGGTACAGCAAAACGCCTGACAGGAAAGCAATGTCAGTACCGGAACGAATTGGGGCATAGTAGTCAGCCACCGCCGCCGTGCGCGTAAAGCGAGGATCAATCACAATTAGCTTCGCGCCGTTGTGAATTTTGGCTTCCATCGCCCAGCGGAATCCTACCGGGTGAGCTTCAGCGGCGTTACCGCCCATCACCACGACAAGGTTGGCGTTCTTGATGTCGACCCAGTGGTTGGTCATCGCACCGCGACCAAATGTTGGAGCAAGACTTGCTACCGTTGGTCCGTGTCAGACACGCGCCTGGTTGTCGACCGCGAGCATACCCAGCGCGCGGGAGAATTTTTGCGTTAAATAGCCGGTTTCGTTGCTCGACGCGGAAGCACACAACATTCCGGTGGAGAGCCAGCGGTTAACGGTCACGCCTTCGGCGTTTTGCGCAATGTAGTTCGCATCGCGGTCTTCTTTCATCAGTTTGGCGATGCGATCAAACGCTTCTTCCCAACTGATTTGCTGCCATTTGTCAGAACCAGGCGCACGATATTCCGGGAACTTCAGACGGCTTTCGGAGTGGATAAAATCCACCAGGCCAGCGCCTTTCGGACAAAGTGCACCACGGTTGACCGGGTGATCCGGATCGCCTTCGATATGGAAGATAGATGCTTTGGCGTTTTTTGCTCCGTCACCGAGGCTGTACATCAACAGCCCACAGCCTACGGAACAATAGGTGCAGGTATTACGGGTTTCGCGGGTGCGCAGCAGTTTATACTGCCGGGTTTCCGCGAGTGCTACGCTGGGTGCAAAACCCAGTGCCGCTGCCGTGGTGCCTGCCATACCGCCAGCGCAGATCTTAAAGAACTGCCTTCTGCTGACCTGCATGGATTGCTCCTTGTTTCGACATTGTCACGTCCCATTTACATTCGCTTGCTGCGTGTGCAGGGAGTGGGAGTTATTTTTCTTTGCGGAAGGGGCCGCAAAGGTCCAGAATTGGCTCAATTTCCCTCCATCCAGGAAGGGTTTGTAACAGAATACCATAATCTTGGTGTGTGTGTTCTTATCTGGTTAAGAGAAAGTGAAAAAAACACAGCAAAAAGAAATCAAAAATGTGACAAATATCACGGGAATGCGACAAATTGAGTTATGGCAGCGTGATGATTTACAACGTTCCCGGCTTGATGAAGTCGCGGAAGAAGTTCCCGTTGCGTTGGTCTACAACGGCATTTCGCACGTAGTGATGATGGCATCGCCCAAAGACCTTGAACTGTTTGCGCTCGGTTTTTCGCTTTCAGAAGGAATTATCGAAAGTCCGCGCGATATATTCGGCATGGATGTTGTTCCCTCGTGTAATGGTCTGGAAGTGCAAATTGAGCTTTCCAGCCGTCGCTTTATGGGGTTGAAAGAGCGTCGTCGGGCACTGGCGGGGCGCACGGGCTGTGGCGTATGTGGCGTGGAGCAACTTAACGACATCGGTAAGCCAGTGCAGCCGTTGCCGTTCACCCAAACGTTTGATCTCAACAAACTGGATGATGCATTACGCCATCTCAATGATTTCCAGCCAGTGGGGCAACTGACCGGCTGTACTCACGTCGCCGCCTGGATGTTGCCGTCTGGCGAACTGGCTGGCGGACATGAAGATGTGGGCCGCCATGTGGCGCTGGATAAACTGTTAGGTCGGCGGGCGCAAGAAGGTGAACGTTGGCAGCAGGGTGCGGTGTTGGTTTCCAGCCGTGCCAGCTATGAAATGGTGCAAAAATCAGCGATGTGCGGGGTAGAAATTCTGTTTGCTGTGTCTGCCGCGACAACGCTTGCCGTAGAGGTCGCCGAGCGATGTAACCTGACGCTGGTAGGTTTTTGTAAGCCGGGACGGGCGACGATTTATACTCATCCGCAACGATTGATTCATAATTAAAGAGGTACCGCAATTCTGATTCTGGATTGCGGTTTTATTTTTTTATTAAATAATGCTGAATATGTTATTCAGCATTTAAATAATAATTTCACCACAAGAAATTATCTCGTTAACTTCGGTTTATATCGATATACTCCAGTCGCATTAATCCTTTAAGAATTAATCATTATTTATATAAGACATTTTGTTTTAATCATCGCGTCAATAAATAAATGTTTCCGATGAGTGAATGAAAATAACAAACCTTGCACCGGTTGTAAAAAACAGCAATGTATTTTCAATAGTGGGTGATGGATTATGAGTATTGAAAAATGGGTAATGACTCTAACTTATTGATAGTGTTTTATGTTCAGATAATGCCCGATGACTTTGTCATGCAGCTCCACCG
>NZ_SZVK01000091.1:0-7522 GCF_005280595.1 Escherichia sp. MR
GTCATCGGGCATTATCTGAACATAAAACACTATCAATAAGTTAGAGTCATTACCGATTATGGCTTATTCCGTCATCGGCTTAATTTCCGCGCTGAAAATGCCAGAAGTTAAAGACCGCGATTTGAGTGCGCTGGAAGATGCTGCACAAGATCAACCGCGCGTTGTAAGAGCTGCGCAACCTTCAACAAGTCTGTAAATCCAGAATCCCTTCTCTTAGTGAGGAGGGATTTTTATTCATATAACAAACCATTCAGCTTGCCATATTTAAATTAAAGGAAACGTCATGGGAAATAATTTGTTATCCGCAAAAGCGACACTCCCTGTTTATGATCGTAATAACCTGACGCCAAAAATTGTTCATTTAGGGTTTGGCGCATTTCATCGCGCGCATCAGGGCGTGTATGCCGATATCCTGGCTGCCCAGCATCACAGCGATTGGGGCTACTATGAAGTGAATCTGATTGGCGGCGAACAGCAAATCGTCGATCTTAAACAGCAAGATAATCTCTATACCGTTGCGGAAATGTCGGCTGATGCGTGGACCGCTCGCGTAGTTGGCGTCGTGAAAAAGGCGCTGCACGTACAAATTGATGGCTTAGAAGCCGTGCTGGCCGCGATGTGTGAACCGCAAATCGCAATTGTCTCTCTGACAATCACCGAAAAAGGGTATTTCCACTCTCCGGCGACCGGACAGTTAATGATGGAGCACCCGATGGTAGCTGCCGACTTGCAAAATCCCCACCAGCCGAAAACAGCAACAGGCGTGATTGTCGAGGCGCTGGCTCGCCGTAAAGCCGCAGGATTTCCCGCGTTTACCGTTATGTCATGCGACAACATGCCAGAAAACGGTCACGTTATGCGTGACGTTGTCACTTCATACGCCAGAGCAGTGGATGTAAAACTGGCGCAATGGATAGAGGAAAACGTGACTTTCCCATCGACAATGGTGGATCGCATTGTACCCGCAGTGACGGCGGAAACGCTGGATAAAATCGAACAACTTACCAACGTGCGCGATCCGGCAGGCGTGGCGTGTGAGCCGTTCCGTCAGTGGGTAATTGAAGATAATTTTGTTGCCGGACGCCCGGAATGGGAAAAAGCAGGCGCTGAACTGGTCAGCGATGTGCTGCCTTATGAAGAGATGAAACTGCGTATGCTCAACGGCAGCCACTCCTTCCTGGCTTATCTGGGCTATCTGGCGGGATATCAGCACATTAACGACTGTATGGAAGATGAAAATTATCGTCATGCAGCACATGCCTTGATGTTGCAGGAACAGGCGCCCACGCTGAAAGTACAGGGTGTAGATTTGCAAAATTATGCCGATCGATTGATTGAACGCTACAGCAACCCGGCTTTACGCCACCGAACCTGGCAGATTGCAATGGACGGTAGTCAGAAACTGCCACAGCGGATGTTGGATTCAATTCGCTGGCATCTGGCGCATGACAGCGCGTTCGATCTGTTGGCGCTGGGCGTCGCTGGTTGGATGCGTTATGTTGGTGGTGTTGATGAACAGGGAAATCAGATTGAGATTAGCGATCCGTTACTAGCGGTCATTCAAAAGGCTGTGCAAAGTAGTGCCGAAGGGAAAACGCGTGTGCAGTCGTTGATGGCGATTAAGGCGATATTTGGTGATAATTTGCCGAACAATAACTTGTTTGTTGCAAAGGTGACGGAAGCGTACTTGTCTCTATTAGCGCATGGCGCGAAAGCGACCGTGGCGAAATATATCGAGAGGTAAAAACAGCAATGCCGCCATCGGCGGCATTCACACGCTTAGTTCATGCCGAGACGAATCAGGTCCAGAGGCGCGAGTTTTTCATCACAACCTTCAACAACCACGGTTTTACCGCGACGGATTTGCTCTGCGGTCAGACCTTCAGTGTCAATCGACAGGATCTTGCCAGTGTGACCGGTGCCGCTAACCATAACACGGCTGCCAGTGGTGATTGCGTTACGGTTACGATCGTAGGTCGTCATAGGTGTTTTCTCCTTTCTGATTTACAGTCGAAGCCCACGTAACGGGCGCAATATAAATACTCCTGTCGAGTGAATATTTTTTTGTTTATGATCAAGTTCACATCTTTTTTGATGCTTGCATGAACCAGAAGAAAGGGATGGGCTCTCACCCCGGATGGGATGAGAGGAAATGAATTACTCTTCGCTAAACCAGTCGCTATTTTCCTGGCGGATCAGCTGCACGGATTCACTTATTTCCTGCAAATGCAGAGTCATTGCTTTTTCTACCGCATCACCATCATGTTTTTGTAGAGCAGTAAAAATATCCATATGTTGACGTAACAACATATCAGGTGGCGATACGTGGTCAAAGCTCATATAGCGCACGCGGTCAACAGTTGCTTTCAGGTTTTCAATGGTGTCCCACGCAAGCTGACAGTCGGCAATCTGCGTCAGAATTTGATGGAAGTTATCATCCAGCTCAAAAAAATCATCCAGTTGTTTGCGTTCAATGGCAATACGTTGTTGGTGGAGATTTTGCTCAAGCTGATAGCACTGGCTATCGGTAATCATGCTCGCCGCCCGGCGGGCGACGGCACACTCAATAGCCTGACGAATAAAACTACCGTTGCGTACCTGAGTCATGGAAATTTTATTGACGTAGCTGCCACGCTGCGGGCGAATTTGAATCAGGCCGTTTTCTGCCAGTTTTATGAAGGCTTCACGAACCGGCTGGCGTGACACATTGAAACGAACAGAAACTTCTTTTTCCGACAACGGTGTGCCCGGTGGAATTAGACAATGGACAATGTCGCGGCGAAGAATACGATAAATCTGCTGATTGACAGGTTGTGTGGGATTAAGTTGCGTTTCGACGGTCATTCGTTCTTGCTTGTGAGTGGGTTAACTCAGTGAGTCTACCACTTTTTTGTGACAAGCAATAACCCGGCGGTTAAGCCGGGTATAAAAATTAATGGCGATGGACATTCAGTCCGGCATAGCTTTGGGTAACCGGCATCATTTCCAGTGTGTTGATGTTGACGTGAGCAGGGAGTGTAGCAACCCACCAGACTGCTTCGCTGACATCTTCTGGCGTCAGCGCAACGGTGTTTTGATAGGTTTTTTCCGCTTTATCGTCGTCACCTTTAAAGCGAACATTGGAAAACTCGGTGCCACCCACCAGCCCCGGTTCGATGTCGGTGACACGTACTGCCGTACCATGCAAGTCAGTGCGCAGATTCAGGCTGAACTGACGAACAAACGCTTTTGTCGCGCCATAAACGTTACCACCAGCATACGGCCAGCTACCCGCCGTTGAGCCAATGTTAATAATATGACCATGATTACGCTCGACCATGCCAGGCAGGACAGCGCGGGTCATATACACCAGGCCTTTGTTGTTGGTATCAATCATAGTTTCCCAGTCTTCAACGCTGGCTTTATGTGCAGGTTCCATACCCAGCGCCAGTCCAGCATTGTTTACCAGAATATCGATATTACGCCACTCGGCAGGAAGCGAAGTCAGCATCTCTTCAATGGCGGCGCGGTTGCGAACGTCCAGTTGGGCGATATACAAATTATCTCCCAGTTCGTCTTTTAACTCCTGCAACCGTTCCTGGCGACGGCCAGTGGCGATAACTTTATGCCCTTGTTGAATAAAACGACGTGTAATGCATTCACCAAAACCTGCCGTTGCTCCAGTTACTAAAACGATCATCTCACTGTTCCTCAACGATTTTGTGTGTCAATAACATAGCACGTGATGCTTAAGAGCGGGTAATACTGGTTTGCAAGATTGCACTCCGTTATCAGTAAGCCTACGCTATGGAACACCTCGTTTTCAGGAGTAGAAAATGTCAACGACGAATCCTTTCCTTACGCAGAGCACTCTGCCGTATATGGCTCCTCATTTTGATCAGATTGAAAATCAACACTATCGCCCGGCATTCGATGAGGGGATGCGGCAAAAGCGGATTGAGATAGAGGCGATAGCTTTAAACCCGCAGACGCCCGATTTTACTAACACTATTCTGGCTCTCGAAAAGAGCGGGGAGTTACTCACTCGCGTTACCAGCGTCTTCTTTGCCATGACCTCGGCGCATACTAATGATGAATTACAGCGTCTCGATGAACAGTTCTCGGCGGAACTGGCGGAACTGGCTAATGATATCTACCTGAATGGCGAATTATTCGCGCGGGTAGATGCTGTCTGGCAGCGGCGTGAAACGCTGGGCCTTGATAGTGAATCTGTTCGTTTGGTTGAAGTTATTCATCAGCGTTTTGTTCTTGCCGGTGCCAAACTTGAAGATGCCGATAAAGAAAAATTAAAAGTGCTGAACACAGAAGCCGCTACCCTGACCAGTCAGTTTAACCAGCGGTTATTAGCCGCGAACAAATCCGGAGGGATGGTGGTTGACGATGTTTCGCAACTGGCAGGCATGAGTGAGCAAGAAATTGCGCTGGCGGCAGAGGCGGCTCGCGAGAAAGGTCTGGAAAACAAATGGCTCATCCCATTGCTGAATACCACGCAACAACCGGCGCTTGCGGAGCTACGCGATCGCTCTACACGTGAAAAACTGTTCACTGCGGGGTGGACACGCGCGGAAAAAAACGATGGCAATGATACTCGTTCCATCATTCAACGGCTGGTGGAGATCCGCGCCCAACAGGCCAAATTACTTGGCTTCCCTCATTATGCCGCGTGGAAAATTGCCGATCAGATGGCAAAAACACCAGAAGCAGCACTCAATTTTATGCGGGAAATTGTTCCGGCGGCGCGTCAACGTGCGAGCGATGAATTAGCGTCTATACAGGCGGTTATCGATAATCAGCAGGGTGAGTTCAGTGCCCAGCCGTGGGACTGGGCATTTTATGCTGAACAGGTGCGGCGGGAGAAATTCTGTCTTGATGAAGCGCAGCTCAAACCTTATTTCGAATTAAACACAGTGTTGAATGAAGGTGTATTCTGGACTGCGAATCAGCTCTTCGGTATTAAGTTTGTCGAACGTTTTGA
This sequence comes from Escherichia sp. MR, assembly GCF_005280595.1. Taxonomy (NCBI): domain Bacteria; kingdom Pseudomonadati; phylum Pseudomonadota; class Gammaproteobacteria; order Enterobacterales; family Enterobacteriaceae; genus Escherichia; species Escherichia sp. MR. The sequence continues at coordinate 4,976 of NZ_SZVK01000091.1, forward strand.
TATTCCTATTTACCATCCTGATGTCCGCGTATGGGAAATTTTTGATCATAATGGCGTGGGGCTGGCGTTATTTTACGGTGATTTCTTCGCCCGTGACTCAAAAAGCGGCGGCGCATGGATGGGGAATTTTGTAGAACAATCTACGCTTAATGAAACACGCCCGGTAATCTATAACGTTTGTAATTATCAGAAACCGGCGACAGACGAACCTGCATTGTTGCTGTGGGACGATGTTATTACATTATTCCATGAGTTTGGGCATACGTTGCACGGTTTGTTTGCCTGCCAGCGTTATGCCACGCTTTCTGGCACCAATACACCACGCGATTTTGTCGAATTTCCTTCGCAAATCAACGAGCATTGGGCAATGCATCCGCAGGTATTCGCGCGCTACGCCCGGCATTATCAGAGCGGGAAAGCAATGCCGGAAGAGTTACAACAAAAAATGCGTAATGCCAGCCTGTTCAATAAAGGTTATGAGATGAGCGAACTGCTTAGCGCCGCACTTCTTGATATGCGCTGGCACTGTCTGCAAGAGCATGAAGCGATGCAGGATGTGAATGATTTCGAACTGCGGGCGCTGGTGGCGGAAAATATGGATCTTCCCGCCATACCGCCACGTTATCGCAGCAGTTATTTTGCCCACATTTTTGGTGGCGGATATGCGGCGGGATATTACGCCTATTTGTGGACGCAAATGCTGGCAGACGACGGTTATCAATGGTTTGTCGAGCAGGGTGGCTTAACGCGTGAGAATGGGCAACGTTTTCGCGAGGCGATTCTTTCCAGAGGCAACAGCGAAGATTTAGAACGTTTGTATCGTCAATGGCGCGGTAAGGCACCACAGATTGCGCCGATGTTGCAACATCGCGGACTGAACGTCTAATTTTCTGTAAATATAGCTGGTCTGGCGTAAGGCCAGGCCAGAAAGTCACTCCAGTAATTTCAAAAGCTGCGCCAGTGCAAATCGAACCGCCAATGCTAATACTGTTTCGCAATCACCATCAAAATGCATAACCGCAGTATGCGTATTTCCTTTTATATTCCATGCGAACCAGACTGTGCCTGCGGGCGTACCATCCTGACCACCTTCAGGCCCACCGTAGCCGGTAATGGCAATACTAATATCGACATCTGCGCGCTCTTTGGCGCCAGTTGCCATTTCTGCCGCTATCTTCTCGCTCACCGCCGTATATTTCTCAAGAGATTGCTGACTGACGCCAAGGATTTTCATTTTGGCTTGATCGGTAAAAGTGACAAAGCCTGCGCCGTAAAACTTTGGTGTGTCTTCAGCAGCACACAGCGCGCAAGCCAACTTACCGCCAGTGCATGATTCGGCGGTAGTTAAGCGTAATTGATCAGCGATAAGTCTTTGGCTCAACGCGGATGTCAGGTTTTCAATAGTATCGCTATCTGCAAGTTGTACAATTTTATTGCTATTAATGTTCATCGTTGTTTGTCCACGTTATTAGCTGCAAAGGTGATTTGCCTTTTTGGTATGTTCTTTCACTATAATAAAAATCAGATTTATAAATCCGATTATTCTGGAAATACATTTAAGACTTAAACACAGCTTTCATTAATCTTTTTATTGTCTTTTTTGAGTTAAATTTGCAGCAAATTTTGTTGCTAGCTGACTGATTTTAATTGTTTTATAACAATCAGTACGATTCTTATTTGTCAATTATAAAAATAGCAACCAGACTTAATAAGTCAAACCAAACGCAATTAAGGAGTTAGTATGAAATTTCAGGCCATTGTATTAGCAGGTTTTCTTGTCATGCCTTATGCGTTGGCAGATGATCAGGGAGGTTTAAAACAGGATGCTGCGCCACCACCGCCATATGCAATAGAAGACGGCTATCGCGGAACTGATGATGCAAAAAAAATGACCGTTGATTTTGCGAAAACTATGCATGATGGTGCCTCAGTTTCATTACGTGGTAATTTGATTTCCCACAAGGGTGAAGACCGTTACGTTTTTCGTGATAAGAGCGGTGAGATTAATGTTGTTATTCCTGCTGCCGTCTTTGATGGACGACAAGTTCAGCCTGACCAGATGATCAACATTAGCGGGAGTCTGGATAAGAAAAGCACTCCAGCCGTCGTTCGGGTCACACATCTGCAGAAATAGTCACAAAAATAAATGCGTCTGATGGCCCAATCAATAGGGGCATCAGGCTTTACTGTTTATGTTATTTGCCTCTGTTTTATGGTGCAAGGAAGGGATAATTTACAGAATTAAACACTTTTTTATCTGCTTATTTTGTTTTAAATCACAATGTTATCTTTAACGTCGTCTCAGATTAGGATTTCTATTAAAATATTGACGTAATTTTTCTTTTCTCTCGGTAGAATAGCGCGCACAAGGAACTGTGAAAAAGGAGTGGCAATGATCAAGAAGACAACGGAAATCGATGCCATCTTGTTAAATCTCAATAAGGCTATCGACGCCCATTACCAATGGCTGGTGGGTGATGCTGCCAACTTACTGATTTAGTGTATGATGGTGTTTTTGAGGTGCTCCAGTGGCTTCTGTTTCTATCA
>NZ_SZVK01000092.1:0-7310 GCF_005280595.1 Escherichia sp. MR
TAGAAACAGAAGCCACTGGAGCACCTCAAAAACACCATCATACACTAAATCAGTAAGTTGGCAGCATCACCCGTTTTCCAAATTAACAACCGCAACATCATCCTTACATTAACTTCCAGTTTTGAACACAGGCGCATTATATGTATCTACGAATCCAGATCAACTCAAAATATAGTCCAAAGCAAAGCAATGAGAGCTCACATTAATATAAGAAAAATTGGTAACACTAAATGAGTATATAAATATAAGACTTATCTTATTAAAAATAATATATCAACTTAGGACTGAATCCATTCAGCAAAAATATAAGATATTATTAAGAAAAGAATAAATCTCAGCGGGATTTAACTGTGATTACAAGGAAAGCATCTGAATGCTGTAAAAATATAAGCGTGGATTTTTACACTAAATCTTTACAGCGTAAAACTATAATGACACAAACAATCGACGTTCGGTTTATTTTTATCCACCAAACATAACACAAATGAACGGGTGTTTTAACTGCCTATTTTTCCATCACCCTGGTATATGCGCTCCCGTTTCTGAGCGCCCAGATAGAGCAGTTATTCCGTTCAATATGACAGCGCCATTCTGGCTGCTGAATACCAGAATGGCCGCCAATCTCTCTCTCAACAATCCTCAATAATCAGGTACACCGCCTTCACCGGCCCGTGAACCCCAACGACTTTGATAAGCTCAATGTCCGCTGTTGAACTGGGGCCACTGATGATGTTAATGCAGGATGGCATACGTTCACCGGCCTGCGCTTTCTGGTGCAATTTTTCTGCCAGCTGCGCCACTCGGGGCAAAATAGTGCTTTTACGCAAGATAAAAATAGAGGACTCAGGTAGCAGACTCAATGAACGCCCGCACTCAGCGGCGGAAAAAAGAACCACACCTCCCGACTCTGTTAAGCCATATTCAGCATACACAACGCCAACTTTCGCCTGCTCCGCCAGAGCGATATTCTCGACACCTTTCGCCGGATCCCAAACAGCGGCATTGCATTCCTGCTGTAAACGTCCACTGATCCCCAGCTCCTCCAGTCGCTTGTCGCCACTCACCACGACCGACTGATCTCCCAGCTCTTTACACAAACGTAATGCCGCTTCTGCCGCCTGCGCCTCGCTGGTCAGTTCACAACGCGTCAACATGACATCGCTGGCAAACTGGATAAACGCATCACAGTGCTGCTGTTGATTAAGTTCGGTAAGCCGCTCGTTAGCATAGTTGTTAAGCGGCGCATCTTCTGCTTGCGGTTCACGTCGCAGCGGGCGCCCCAGTGCCTGAGCAACGTTGTTCAAAAATTCGCTCCGATTATCCATTCTTTTTCTCCTGCGCCTGATGTTTCTTAAACCAGCTACGGAAACTCTCTCCGTCAGCTTCAGGAAGATCGCGTGCTTCCATCCAGTCGCTAATTGCGCCGATCCTGAGCGGTGTTTTGCCGCCATTGATAAACCAGCTTGCCGCATGGGCGCCAGCCATCATTCCGACTTTCCACAATCCCGGATGACTATTGGCATAAGCAAACATTTTGATCGCCCGTTGCTCTGCTTTTGCGGTGATTCCTTTTTCAGCCATCACCCGACGATGGCGTAAAATCAGTTTCGACAGAGGAATACGCACCGGACAAACGCTGTCACAGGCCGTGCATAAAGAGCAGGCGTAAGGCAAATCTTTAAAATCTTTATAGCCGCCAAGCAATGGAGAAATCACCGCACCAATTGGTCCTGGGTAAATAGAGCCATATCCGTGACCGCCAATATGGCGATATGCCGGGCAGGTATTCATACAGGCTCCGCAGCGAATACAGCGCAGCACATCACGAAATTCAGAGGCCAGCACCTCGGAGCGTCCGTTATCAACAATAACCAGATGAAACTCTTCAGGGCCATCAACGTGTCCTGCTTCGCGCGGTCCTGTCAGCCAGGTGTTATATCCCGTCAAACGCGCACCAACGGCACTGCGCGCCAGCATGGTGATCAATACGTCTACCTCGGCAAACGTGGGGGCGATACGCTCCATACCCATCACCGCAATGTGCGTTTTAGGCAGCGTGGTACACATTCGCGCATTACCTTCATTAGTCACCAGACATACCGAACCGGTTTCTGCCACCGCGAAATTACAGCCGGTAATACCGATTTCAGCACTGAGGAAATCTTCGCGGATCTTTTGGCGAATGAATAAGGTCATCGCTTCAGGCGTTTCCGGGCCATCATAACCCAGGCGTTCGTGTAGCACCCGGCGGATCTGGTGGCGATCTTTATGAATAGCCGGAACCACAACATGAGATGGCGGATCTTGATCCAACTGCAGAATGTATTCCCCCAGATCGGTTTCAATCACCTGAATGCCAGCATCCTGCAACACATGGTTGACGCCAATCTCTTCGGTCACCATTGATTTCGACTTCACCACTTTCCGCGCATTTTTACGCTGGGCGACCTGTAAAATGTAGCGGGTAGCGTCTTCTTTGGTTTTTGCAAAATAGACGTGACCGCCGTTTTGCGTCACTTTTTCTGAGAGCTGGTACAAATAAGCGTCAAGATTACTCAGAACATGATCACGTATCTGGGCAGCGCGATCGCGCCACTCCTCCCAGTGCCCTAGTTCATCAACCATTTTTTGCCGATTTGCACCAATACGCTGCTGCGCATTTGCCACCGCTTTGCGCATGATCGGATCTTCAATTTGCTGACGGATGCGTGTCTTAAATTCTGTATTACTGGTTTTGATCGACATCTTTATATCCTCAGCGGCTCATCAGCACTTCAGCAATATGCATCACTTTGACTTTCTGCCCTTCACGTTGTAATCGCCCACTAATGTTCAGCAGGCAACTCACGTCAGCGCCAATTAAATACTCAGGGCGGACTTCCATCAGGTGCGAAACCTTTTCTTTCACCATCTCGCCGGATATTTCGGCCATTTTGACCGAGAACGTGCCGCCAAACCCGCAGCAAGTGTCCTGTTCGGCAAAGGGCAACAGCTCCAGTCCGCGTACATTTTTCAGCAGCGTAAGTGGCTCGTCCTTCACCCCCAGCTTACGGGACAGGCTGCAAGATGGGTGATACACCGCTCTCCCCTGCAAGCTGGCGCCGACATCCACTACCCCTAATTTATTAACAATAAAAGAGGTGAGATCCTGCATACGCGCGGCAACCTTTTCGGCACGTAATGCCCATTCAGGTTCATCCGCCAGATACGTCGGGTAACTTTTTACGGCATAGGTGCAGGAACCAGCAGGTGAAATAATGGGATCGTCGTTATCCTCCAGTGCAGCGATCAGATTTTTCATCCCCGGAATCGCTTCTTTGATATAACCACTATTGATCGCAGGCTGACCGCAGCATCCCTGTTTCTCCGGGAAATTTACGCGACAGCCGAGTTTTTCCAGTAGCAGCACGGAGTCTCGTGCCATCCTTGATTTCAGTGCATCACCAATACAGGTAACAAAGAAATTTACATTCACAACCAACACTCCATTACTTCATTTCTGTTTATGCCCGATGGCAACCACCCCTTCTGGGTTATCAATCATCAATAAAAATAGGGGCTCTTTTTTATTAAGTAATAAAATACAATTTCAAACTCATTTGTATGACAAAACAGATAATCCGTCATTCAATACCTGGATGCAATAACTAATTTTATTTCTTTCGGCATCGCTCACATTTTTATAAAGACACCAGCTATCAACACTGGGGTGAAAATTTGATTTAAGTGGGTCACAAAATTCATAAACCCGACCTTGAATACCTATTTAGAGTTACTCATTAAGGGGCTGTTAAAATATACATACATTATTTTATAAATCAGAATGTTAACAATAAATATACAAACATTAACAATGTGTAATTTTATTTTACTGAAGCGATTCAGTTTGCATTTTTTATTTTAATAATGAGATAACCTCCATCGGAAAAATAGATAAACAAGGTCGATAAATATAGTCAGGAATAGAAATGCACGGATATTTAATGTTTGCTATTGCACTCTCACCTTTGCTCCTTATGGTATTTTTGATTCTGAAACTGAAGGTGCCTGTTCATTATTCAGTTCTGATATCACTGGCATTTACAGCAGTTTTATCTGTCCTGTTCTGGGACATGCCAATACAGAATCTGAAAGCCTCAGTGGGTTATGGTGCACTCAAAGGATTATGGCCGATCGTGATTGTGATCCTCGGTGCAATATTCAGTTATAACGTCATGCAGGCAACCAAAGCTCTGGATATTCTCCGCGATATTCTCGCCAGTATTAGCGAAGATAAGCGTATCCAGGTGCTCCTTATTTCATGGTGTTTTGGTGGTTTTCTTGAGGCTGCTGCCGGCTACGGTACTGCTGTCGCCATTCCTATTGGTATCCTCATCGCGTTGGGATTCAACCCACTGAAAGCCGCAATTGCTTCACTGGTTGCCAATACGGTGCCTACAGCGTTTGGGGCGGTAGGTATTCCGGTTTCAATCCTCGCCGAGCAGGTTAATCTGTCTGTTTACACCTTAGGTGGCACAATTATTCTACAATTAGCGATTTTTAATCTCCTGCTGCCCTTTGTCATTATTTGTATTATTGGCGGCGGCGTGAAAGCGATTCGCGGCGTATTCCTTATCACACTGCTATGTGGCATCGCGACACTTATTCCGCAATACTTTGTTGCCGTCCATCTTGGTGCCGAATTGCCCGCTTTTGCTGGCAGCCTGGCTAGCCTTTTCGCTGTCGCAATTGCCAGCCGTCTGCGCAAAGGTGAAGTAGACCCAGAGTGGCGTATTGAAGCCAGCCATACCCGTGAAATGGCACCACGTTCGGCAAAGGTGCTGTTCCGGGTCGGTTCTATTTACCTGTTTATTTTTGTCTTTATTCTGCTGTGCTCACCGTTATTCCCAACGATAAAAGCAGCAGCATCTCAGCTGGCTTCAGTGCTGCATTTTTCACTGGTCGATGGCGGAACATTAGCATTAAAAATAGAATGGCTCACAACGCCTGGAATGTTGATTATCTTTGCAACTATTCTCGGCGGTTTTATTCAGGGGGCATCAGCACGCGGTATGCTGGAAGTATTTATCAAAACCGTATTCCAGCTTAAAAATTCTATTATTGCGATTATGGCCATTGTCGCCATGGCAACAGTTATGGATCTCAGCGGCATTATTTCTACGCTGGCACGGTCAATTGTCGATCTCACCGGAAGTTCATACGTCTTTCTCGCGCCGGTCATTGGTGCGCTGGGTACTTTTGTCACCGGCAGCGACACTAACTCGAATATTTTGTTTGGCAAACTACAAACTATTGCAGCCAGCAAGCTGCATATCGATCCCAATTGGCTGGCGGCGGCAAATACTTCCGGTGCCACGGGTGGGAAAATGATTTCACCGCAAAGTATTGCCATTGCCGTTTCTGCCACAAAAATGGAAGGGCAAGCCAATCAAATAATGTCTGGCACCATGAAATACTGCTGTGCTTACATCGCAATACTTGGCTTAAAAGTAGGTCTCTTTTATTTCTGGTTTATGCGATAAAGTGGTTTTCTTAACCATACGCTTTATATGGATAAGGATGCACGCAAAGATTAAGTAACAGAAATCTTACCTTTAGAATGCCTGGATGTTCTTTATTTCTACCAGAACATCCGGCTGTTTTTCCCCGCTACGCTGAGTATGACTTGCTCTATTTTTATAACAGATAATCTTATCCATACTTAGCTTATAAGATAACCTCCTGAAGCTGTCTGACTCTTTCCCGATATTCACCTGGAGTACAGCCAAACTCGCGAACAAAAGCCTTGTGAAAGGATGATTCACTGGCATAGCCTACTGACTCAGCGATCACCACGACGGGGAGCGTTTCCCGGGAAAACCGCTGAGCCGCTATTTGTAGCCGCAACTTTGTTAATTCAGCCAGTGGCGTGGTTCCAGAAACATCACGAAAAAGTTGGGCAAAACTTGCCCTGGACATGTGAACGCTGCTGGCCAGCGATTCGACTGTCCAGGGATGGCCAGGCATTTCCAGCATTTGCTGAATCACTACGCCAAGGCGCGGATGAAGCAACAAACTGAGAATATTCTCCGTATTAGCCTGTACGATCCATCCACGCACGGCGAGTGTAAAGAGTGTGGCGCATACCTGGCTACACAGAGCATCCGCTCCCGGCATTGCCGCTCTGGATTCCTGTTGTAAAAAAGGAATCGCCTCCCTCAGCCAGTTAAACTCCACGCTGTCACTTTCCGGTGCCAAAAACAGAGCTTCCGGCAAAGAGGTCAAAAAATAACGCGCCGAACGTTGCAGCCGAAGAGTGCCGCATACGATACAGGTCGATTCATTTTCAATGTGACTCAGGCGATGAGCTGAGTTTTGTGGTAGCAGAACCACATTCCCAGGGCGCAATGTAAAGGTCTGCCCCATCGGCATTTCCAGTTTTGCCGCACCTTGTGTTAACACATGCCAACGAATAACCGATAGTTCCCCCGCAACATGTGGAAGCTGCCAGTCACTTCCTAACTCGCAATTTTTATCGATCGTTCCTTGTGGAGCGTTAAGCATCAACAAACGGCTAAGGGCATCCATATCAGACTCCTGAGTAGTTTTTTGATTATAGATAGCAATAATCTTATATAAGACTTAAGCCGATATCATCAATAAGTTAATCATCATCGTTATATTGTGACCCTGATTAAAAAACAACGAACATCAGACGATAAGACAAAATATCAAGCGTTGTGAAGAAGTGTTATTTGCGCATTTACGTCTATAGTCATTACGTCAAATGAATACGTTTCGACAGGAAATTATCATGAATAAATATCAGGCAGTTATTATTGGTTTTGGTAAGGCAGGAAAAACATTAGCCGTCACGCTGGCTAAAGCGGGTTGGCGTGTGGCTCTCATCGAACAATCGAATGCAATGTATGGCGGGACATGTATTAATATCGGCTGCATCCCAACCAAAACATTGGTTCATGACGCACAACAGCACACAGATTTTTCCCGTGCCATGCAGCGTAAAGATGAGGTCGTCAAATTCTTACGCAATAAGAATTTCCATAATCTTGCGGATATGCCCAATATCGACGTGATCGTCGGGCAAGCGGAGTTTATCAATAATCATATTCTGCGTATTCATCGACCAGAGGGAAATCTGGAGATTCACGGTGAGAAAATTTTTATTAATACCGGCGCACAAACTGTGGTTCCATCAATTCCAGGAATAACCACGACGCCAGGCGTCTATGACAGGGTAATGACTCTAACTTATTGATAGTGTTTTATGTTCAGATAATGCCCGATGACTTTGTCATGCAGCTCCACCG
>NZ_SZVK01000093.1:0-6903 GCF_005280595.1 Escherichia sp. MR
GTGGCTGCAACCCTACTAGCTCAAAATTTATTCACACATGGTTACGCTTTGGGGAAATTATGAGGGGATCTCTCAGTACTGGGCTTCCCAGTCAATGAACAGTACAGAGAAACGACGTTTTTTCCTGCGTGCCATACCGGCCACAAGATGGAAGAGTACGGTGGAATCCTTTCCTCCGGAAAAAGACAGGCAAACAGAAGAGAATGTATCAAACAGCCATTCAATACGGTGAATGGCTGCGGACAGAACATCTTCACCCGTTCTGATTTTTATTATGGTGCCCGACATATATTCTGGTGTGAAATATTCAGTCTGCAATATGTTCAGTAATAATGATGTAACCAGTCAGTACCAAACCATACAATAAACCAGAGTCCCATCATCGCGACAAAACTTATAAATGACAGTATTACCGAAATACCAGACTTCATTCCTGTTCCTCTGAAATAATACGACACACTTATATATAGCTCAGCGCATAAATAACCACAGACGCCCCGGAAACAAAACCCGCCAGAAACGCAAGCAGCAACCTTCCCCCGACAGGTCGCTCACGGCAGTCATATATCCCGAACTGTCCTCTTCTGCACCGACAACACATAATTACCTTCTCCGTCCGGCCCTCCGCGCCGGGAAACGTTTGTAGTGGTCAAGTAATACTGGCCACGGTTTTACAGTAAAAATGGTACCTATTCTCGGACTCTTCCGGTGTCAACCCACCGTTATAATGGTGAGGTCTGACACTGTTGTAGTAGTTCAATATGTAATCATTAATTTGCTGCCGGGCCTCGTCCTTGTCGACGTAACCATTCGCTGGCACCCATTCTGTTTTCAGACTGCGGAAGAAGCGTTCCATTGGGCTATTATCCCAGCAGTTTCCCCGCCGACTGACACTTTGCTTTATTCTGTAACGCCAGAGAATTTGTTGATATTTCAGGCCTGTATACTGGCTTCCCTGGTCGCTATGGAACATAACATCATGTGGTTGACCACGCGTCTCATAGGCCATCCGCAGGGCATCGCTTATCAGTGCAGTATCGGCATGTGCGGACAGACTCCAGCCGATAACCCTGCGGGCAAAAAGATCCATCACAACCGCCAGATAGCACCAGCAATTTCCGGCCCAGATATAGGTAATATCTCCACACCATACCTGGTCTGGCTCGGGGACAGCGAACTGGCGCCCGAGCAGATTCGGCAAGCAGGTATGCTCCTGACGGGCATTTTTGTACTGATGTTTTCCGGGCTGACAACTGCTCAGATTCAGATGTTTCATCAGCCGCCCGGCACGGTAACGGCTCATCGGGACGCCGTTTTGGGTCAGCATGTCAGCCAGCGTGCGCGCCCCCGCAGAGCCCCGGCTTTGGTTCCACACCCGGCGTATTTCACTGCACAACCTGACATGCACCGGATTCACCGTATCGCGTCGTTTTTGCCAGTACCGGTAACTGCTGCGGTGTATTCCCAGAGCAGAACACAGACTGACAACGGTGTGGCTGCCACTGAGTCTGGCAACTATCGTGAACCGTTCAGCGAGTCGGACATCAAGAGTGCAGTAGCCTTTTTTAATATCGTATTTTGTTCCTCCAGGCGGCGAACCTGCTTTTCCAGCTCGCGGATACGTTGCTGGTCTGGAGTAATCGGTGTGGCAGAGGGGGCAATCCCCTGGCGCTCTCGTCTGAGCTGACGTACCCAGCTCTCAAGAGTGGTAGAGCCGACATTCATCGATTCACTGGCTTGTCGATATGAGTAGCCCTTATCAACAATCAGTTGCGCACATTCCAGTCTGAACTCGGGGGTGAAAGTACGTTTGGTTTTCTTGTTCATTAAGTCACCTGTTTTGTGTTGAGGTGAGAATATCACCTTTAATCAGGTGGCCAAACTTACTGTGCCACTACAAAGCGACAAAGCCAGCTCCCCAGGCGGACAGACCTGCAGCCAGACTGTATCCATTCGCATACACGCAGCTGACGCATATTAAAAAACGTGTCCATATAAGTTCCCGGAACAATACCAGGATCTGACAGAGCACCCGGTTAATTAGCGAGCAGACAATATACATTCATAACACATCAGACAGTGAGCTGCGGACATAAAACAGCTTTACCACTGGTGTCCGAAGTGGCAGCGAATGCGCTCCGGACTACAGCACCGCATATATTACGGCATCAGGAGCAATGTCTGGCTGTAAATTTTGTTATATATTTTTTAATTCATATTGCTAAAATATATTTATGACACGGAAGTATACTTTTACTTTCCTCTGAAGCTTTATTTTCACGGGAAAATCTTATCTTTACATAAGGAGATAATGATATATCCAGCCAGAATGAAATATCATTACGAATACCCAGTTTTTTATATATCTGATACTTCTGTGCTGAAACAGTCTTGGTACTACGAAATCTGCTCTTCGAAATCTGAGTAACACTGTATCCTTTTATCAGTAACTCAAGCACATCACATTCAACATCTGTTAATGACGGAGATATCCATATATGGGCAGTAATATCATGTTCTTTTATCCTGGCCATTACATAACAGGTTGTATTTTTGTTACTCATTTTTATCTGAATATATACCAGCAAATTACAAAAAATAATCCGATACGATAAGTAAAGAGCAGCCGTCCATGTGCTGCTCCTGCCTGTCAGATACTACCGGGGTCAGAATGTATACTTCACCCCCAACATGGCAGAGGTATCACTGTATCCCCTGTCACCTGCCTGTACTCCCACGTTGCCCCACAGGTTCAAACGGGAGTTTATCTGCCCTTCAACACCGGCTTTCACTTCCCCGATATTGCGGGCACCATCCTGATGTACCGTCACGCCGTTCATGCGGGTACCAAATTCACGGGTGTTGTGCAGCCAGTTCACCTCCACGAACGGACGGAACTCACGGGATTTACCGTCGTCCATTCTGTTGTGTCCCTTAATCCAGGTTTTCACACCCAGACGGGTACGGACGTTACCGTCACCGGTGCTCTCAACACGGGTACCGTTGCTTTCACGGTGTTCATCTGCTTTTACCCCCATCCAGACAACCTGTGCCTGAGGCTGAACATACCATTCATTCAGGCTGCCATGACTGCCGCTGAACTCACCTGCTTTCCAGGTATAACCAGTTTCCAGCGAAGCAGTCAGGCCTTTTGACTTCCAGGACTCGCCCGGCAGTCCGTCACCTTTCACATGGTTGTCAAACCAGCCGTACTGTGCCCACGTATCAAGATAAGCCCCGTTATGTGTTTCATCACTGGCAAACCAGGTGGCATACAGACCTGTGCTGTATCCGTTCACACTGCCTTTTGAGCGATATCCGGTGCGCACAGAGTCCGTATTGTTATGGTCGTTACCATAACCGGCTATAACGCCAAGGTGCCAGCGGTCAGTTTCTCCCCAGCCCCACTGTGCAATGTCTCCCCCCAGTTGAACAACATAACGGTTACCCTGTGTTTTCAGCTGACCTGTACCATCACGCCAGCGGTTATGTCCTCCTTCGTGGCGCATCCACATGCTGGTATTTTTCGTCTCACCGGTCATGACATCGGTGTACTGCACCGGCCCCAGACGTTCATGAAGACGGGTCACGAACATGGTGTTCGCTGCAGCCATATTTGCCGTGTAGGAGCCAGCTTCCGGACGCAGGTCATTATTATAACCACCCGGTTTTTGTTCCGGTTTTGGTTCCGGATTCGGGTCTGGTGTCGGCTCCGGATTCGGAACTGGCGGATTTTTACCACTGGTCAGATACCAGTTACCGCTGTTGCTTCCCTGACCACGCCCCAGCGTGTAGTCATAGGCTCCGGCAGCTATACGCCTGGCCTGAATAAACTCTCCATTAGATAGTCCATCTACATGGATCAGTTCGATGCCATTCAAAGTCTGCGCACCTGTTCCCCCTGCATTTGTGACAAAAACCTTTGTAGATCCGTAACTATTCCCCTTGATTACTAATTTATCTGTCAAAGACAAATCATCGCCAAGTTGAGTTCGAAAGTGTAACACTCCATTATTGCTATTATAATCTCCATTAATCGTTAAGGTATTACTTTGCCCCCCGTTATCCGCGCTGGATATAAAAATATCACTCCTATCCAAATCTAGAGAAGAAATCACAGAATCCTTTTTTACACGCCATACACTTCCATCAGAAAGTGCCATTTTTGTAATCCCATTATTCTTTATTTCTGACGCACCTTCCAGAATAGCAGCATGAGTTTTTATATTCATTTCGCCACCATCATTGCTAACTAAAAAATCACCAGCCGCCACAACCTCACTATTATTAACATTTATTGATGTGAAAGAATAAGAATTATCAAAAAAAACCTCAGAAGATTGTAAATAACTATTAAGTATATTTATATCGCTCCCAACTCCTGAGCCATTTCCTTGTATATTAATACCTGCACTGCTTTGAGCTATACCAGTAACACTATCAAGATTCAAATTGCCACCGTTATAAATTACTCCAAGTGCAGCTTTTTCCCCTATGGTATAGATATGGCTATTACTCAATGTAACTTTACCCTGACGAACGGCAATAGCATGGCTTTCCTGCCCATAAGTTTCCAATATAGTGTTATCTAGCACAAGCTCTGCATTTACACCATTAGCATATGCGCCGTAACTATTATTTCCTTTCGTTGTTATTCTTGCACCATCTGCTTTCAGTATTGCCTTGCTACTCAGCGGTTCACTTTCTCCCTCACTGTATACGGGAGAAATACAGGTACGATTCATTCCAGGTCCAGAACAGGAAAGAACACCAGCAGCATTATTACCAGTAGTCAAAATATAGATATCGCCTTCAGACGTTAATACAGTATCAGAATGCGCTCCACTAACCTGGCTCATAAGCCCAGTAGCAAAATCACCGCTGGTTGATACTGAGTTTTTGCCTTTCAGAATTATATCTCCACCAAACTCACTTACAACAGCATTTGCCGAATTTTCATAAGAATCTTTTCCTCCTGTAGTTTTTATCATACTATTTTCTATTAAAACTAATGAATCGTTGCCATTAGCAGAAACAGCATAACTTCCATTCCCATTAGTTATTACGCTTGTGTCAGATAGTGTAACTTTCGCCTGCCCTCCGGAAAAAACACCTGTTGCTGTTTCAGCATGAGTCACAATTGTGGAACCAGAAACCAAAACATCCGTTCTTTCATGTACTGCATTAATACCATTAGAAATGCCTTTTGTCTCAATATTAGCATCTGCTATAACTATCTTACTCCCGCTCTCAACAGTAACAGCTTCAGATCCATTTCCTGATGTACTAATGTTAATTTTATTCGCATTCATAACACTATTACTAATAGCTTTTATACCAGAACTTTTATCGGCTACTGTAGTAACAGTGGTTTCATTAAGTGTTCCTCTCCCCTGCTCTTGCAAATAAACCCCTGCAGAATAATCGCCAGTTGTTAATATTTCTGTTCCTGCAATATCAAGAGCGCCATCAAACTCAGCTGTTAGTGCTGCGGTCTGAATTGACTCAGACCCTGATGAAGAGGAAGAGGTTATTTTTGAATCCCTTAAAATTATTTGTGAGTCTTTACCATTAGAAAGCACAGCACTGTAACTTTTATTATCTGACAAAATTTCCGAATTTGATATATTCACAATCCCAGCATCTTTTGCCGCAACTGCGAATGACAATGAACCGGTACTAATGACTTTTGAATTACCCAGAGAAACTCTGGAATTATTCTCACTCAAAATACCAAATGCATATACAGATGAAGTTTTAACTTCTGAATCTGAAATAGAAAGTGATGTATTATTATTTACAGAGATAGTCGGTATATAGGGCGTATTGACAGCCTCCACGACTTCCCCAGATAAGACATGGTCACCTCCGTCATTAAACGATAACGGTTTGGCATATACATTCTGAAGAGCTATAGCAACAAAGCTTAAACTAATTCCAGATATTTTTATATTCACCCTTCACCTCAAGTTTTTATTTCCGCAAAATACCTGTTATTGATAATGCTTCGCAGTTACTGCTGAAGCACTTTTTTATATACAAAAAAAGAAGCAAACACATATAAGTATATATTCTTTTTCAATTATAAAAAACAGCAACCAAGAAAGAAAAAAACGCACATACTACTCGACAAAACCGAATATTAAACTCAGTGACCAACATCGTTCTTCCAAACAGGAAACACGTTCCTGTATATATCGCAATTACTCTTCACGCCATAATGCGTTTCAAAGTAATGATTATGGCTGCCTCTCCGGTTTGCCTGCGTGTACCATCTGATAACGATTAATCAACTGATTCAGCGCCATTTCCGTCTGTTTTTGCTGCCGCTCGCTGCCATTCTGGTTGCGGGCTTCACCATAGCGACGTAAATGCTCTTCTGCCGGAATATGTCGGTTAAAAATCTGCATCATGCCAAACACCTCCGTTTTCAGTTCACTGACCATCATGTATTTGGTCAAAGGTCGTGCGTTGACATCAGTTGTGGTATCTGGGTAAGCAGCAAGCGAAAAGGTAGTTCAAAACTGGTGACGTAATCCACATTCAGCAGTGCAATGCACAGCCGTTCTTCTGGCCCGCCCTCTGTCTGCCGGCCCCTCTCCAGGACATCCTGCCACTGCTGGCGAAGGCGTGGAGATTCATTCAGTTCTGTAAAACAGTATTTATCCGCCAGATAATCAATTCTGTGTATGCATACTGAAAAGAATTTCGTATAAAGATTCAGCAGACAAAACTTTATCAGTCTGTAAAAATTAACGGAAGAGTCGATATTTCTTCCGGTCATCACCGGATGATTGTTGCAATAACCAGTGGCATCAGAGACTGAGCACTGAGAGATCCCCTCATAATTTCCCCAAAGCGTAACCATGTGTGAATAAATTTTGAGCTAGTAGGGTTGCAGCC